>DAIDJK010000437.1 GCA_027450225.1 Bryobacterales bacterium
CGATGCCACCGATACATTGGCCAGCCCGCGACTCGCCTCACGCAAAAACACGCCCTTCCGGATGTCCCGTTCCACCAGCATCACCTGGCAGAGCGGCCGCATGATCGCCACCGGGATCCCGGGAAAACCACCCCCCGCGCCCAGATCCACCACCGTACGCGCGCCACTCTCCAGGCGCTCTGCCAGAAACAGGGATTCCCCCACGTGCTTCCGCGCCGCCTCCACCGGATCCGACACCCGCGTCAGGTTCATCTTCCGGTTCCACGACAGCAGCAAATTCAGGTGTTCCGCGAGCGCGCCGGCTTCCGCATCGGAAATCGCAGGTAGAAAACGCTCGATCGGCCCGAGGGCAGCCCGCAGTTCTCCGCCGGTCAATTCAGACCACCGCCGGCGTTGAAAGGCTCAGATACACATCCAGCACCGCGATCGCCGCGGGCGTCACACCCGGGATTCGCGCCGCCTGGCCAAGCGTAGCCGGCTTCACCCGCCGCAGTTTCTCGCTCACTTCCCGGGAAATGCCCGGAATCGCCGCGAAGGCGAAATCCGCCGGGATTGGCCGCCCGTCAGACGTCTTCAGCCGCTCCATCTGCCGCCGCTGCTGGTCGATGTACCCGGCATACTTCACTTCTGTCTCCGCCGTCATCGCCACTCCTCGCGCCGGCTCTGAACCCAAAACGCCCGCAATCCATCCGGCCAGCTCCGAGATCCGCGATTCCGGCCGCTTCAGCCAGGCTCCTTCCGGCGCAGCCTCCAGCGCGGCGATCAGCCTGGCTATCTGAGCCCTTCGCGTCTCGAACAGCTCCAGCCGGTCCTGCGTCGCGAGCCCCACCGCGGCCCCCACGGGCGTCAGCCGCAGATCCGCATTGTCGATCCGCAGATTCAGCCGGAACTCCGCCCGCGACGTGAACATCCGGTACGGCTCGTCCGCGCCCCGCGTCACCAGGTCGTCGATCATGATCCCGATATACCCTTCAGTCCGGGGAATCACCACCGGCGCCCCGCCCCGCACGGACTGCGCGGCATTCAGCCCCGCCATCAGCCCCTGGCCGGCCGCTTCTTCGTACCCTGACGTCCCATTGATCTGCCCCGCCAGGTACAACCCCGGCAGCTTCCGGACTTCCAGCCGGTGATCGAGTTCCCGGGCGTCGATCGCGTCGTACTCGATCGCGTAGCCCGGCCGGATCATCTCCGCCCGCTCCAGCCCCTCAATCGAAGCGATCATCGCCGCCTGCACGTCCACCGGCATGCTGGTGGACATGCCGTTCACGTAGATTTCGTTCGTATCGAGGCCCTCCGGCTCAAGGAAGATCTGGTGCGATTCCTTGTCCGGAAACTTCACGAACTTGTCCTCGATCGACGGGCAGTAGCGCGGTCCGAGCCCCTCAATCTGCCCGCTGTAAAGAGGTGACCGCGCAATGCTCTCCCGGATCACCCGCCTCGTCTCCGCCGTCGTCCGTCCCAGCCAGCATTCGATCTGCGGCCGGTCGATCTTCGCCGTGAGAAACGAAAACGGCGTGGGCTCGGCATCCCCGGGCTGACGCTCGAATTTCGACCAGTCGATGGTCCGGGCATCGAGGCGCGGCGGAGTGCCCGTTTTCAGCCGCGCCGTCGCCAGTTCCAGATCCCGCAGCTGCTGACCCAGCACGCGCGATGGCGGCTCGCCATTCCTTCCGCAACTGAACCGGTTCTCGCCAATGTGCGCGAGGCCGTTCAGGAACGTCCCGGTCGTGATCACCACCGCCTCGCAGCGAACCGATCGCCCGTCCATCAGTTCCACGCCCCGCACGCGGCCGTCTTCGATAATCAGCGCCGCCACTTCGGCTTGTTTGATCCGCAGATTCGGCTCGCGTTCAAGCGTCTGCTTCATCAGCAGCCGGTACTGCTTCTTGTCGCATTGCGCGCGAGGCGACCAGACGGCTGGCCCGCGGCTCGTATTCAGGAGCCGGAACTGGATACCCGCGGCGTCGGCCACTTCGCCCATCACCCCTCCAAGCGCGTCGATCTCCCGCACCAGGTGGCCCTTCGCGATGCCGCCAATCGCGGGATTGCAGGACATCTGCGCGATCAGGTCCGCGTTCATCGTGATCATCGCGGTCCGCAGGCCCAGCCGGGCGCAGGCTCGCGCCGCCTCACAGCCGGCATGCCCGCCCCCGACCACCACCACTTCATAACGTTCCTGCATTGTTACCATTTTAGGGACACATCCCTTGAAAACACTCGTTATCGGCTCCGGCGGCCGCGAGCACGCGCTCGCCTGGCGGCTCCGGAAATCCCCCTCTGTCACGAAGGTGTACGCTTCCCCCGGCAACCCCGGCATATCCCAGGTGGCCGAATGCCTCTCCACCGGGGACTATCTCGATCTGGCCGAGCGCATTCGCCCCGACCTCACCGTGGTCGGCCCGGAAGCGCCCCTGGTGGCGGGCATTGTCGACCGGTTCCGCGCGCGCGGCCTCGCCATCGTCGGACCCACCGCCGCGAACGCCGCCCTCGAAGGCAGCAAGGTGCATTCGAAGCGTTTCATGCAGAAGCTGGGCGTGCCCACCGCCCGCTTCGAAATCGCCGAATCGCCCCAGGCGGCTCTCGACGCGCTGCGCGCCTTTCGCTACCCCGTGGTTCTGAAAACGGATGGTCTGGCGGCCGGCAAGGGCGTCATTATCGCCGGCAACCCCGCCGAAGCCACCGCGGCCATCGCCTCGCTCGCCTGTCCGCTCGTCATCGAGGAATTCCTCGAAGGCGAAGAATTGAGCTTCATCGTGCTGGCCGATGGCACGCGCGCCGTGCCGTTCGAACCCTCGCAGGACCACAAGCGCGTCTTCGACGGCGACCAGGGGCCGAACACCGGCGGCATGGGCGCTTACTCGGATTCCCTTCTGCTCTCCGCCGCCGAGCGCGACCGCATCATGGACACGATCGTCAACCCCGTGGTCCGAGCCACCGGTTTCACCGGCTTCCTCTACGCCGGGTTGATGATGACCCCGGACGGACCGAGTGTCCTCGAGTTCAACGTCCGCCTGGGCGACCCCGAAACCCAGCCTCTCATGATGCGCCTCGAAAGCGACTGGGGTGAGGTGCTGCTCGCCGCGGCGCGCGGCTCGCTCGGTACGGATCAGCTGCAGTGGTCCGGTGAACCTGCTACATGTGTCGTTCTCGCATCGGCCGGGTATCCCGGCGCATACGAGTCCGGCAAGCCAATCCGCGGTCTCGATGCCGTCCGCTCCGCGACGGTTTTCCATGCGGGAACCAGCGAACGCAATGGCGAGACAGTCACAGCGGGCGGGCGTGTACTCGGGGTGACGGCGCGCGGGGCGGATCTCGCCGCGTCGATCGCGACGGCGTACGCCGCCTGCTCCGCCATTTCCTTTGAAGGCATGCAATACCGGAAGGACATCGGCCAGAAGGGCTTGCGACGATACAATAAGGATCAGTCGTCGATTACCTCGGGCACGTAGCTCAGTTGGATAGAGCGGCCGCCTCCTAAGCGACAGGTCGGCAGTTCGAATCTGCCCGTGCCCACTACTATTGCCGCGATGAGCGCACAGCACGCCACCTGGGCGGGCGTTGTGCGCGTTTCAAACGATGACCCGCTACGCCACCTTCGCCCGTACCACTTCCAGCAACTCGTCCGGGACACAAAGGTTCCCCCTCATTCCCGTCCCGAGCGAAATCGCCGGCTTGTTTGCGCCGTGGAAGTCTGAGCCGCCGGTAATCCCCAGGCCGAACTTCTCAGCCAGACGTTTGTAGTAAGCCACGTTCTCCGGCGAGTGGTCGCTGTGGTAAACCTCGATTGCCCGCAGGCCCATGTCCGCGAAATCGGACACATACCCGGCCAGCTTCTCCCAATCGTTTTTCGCCACGCGCACCGGATGCGCCAGCGACGTCACGCCGCCGCCCTCGAGAATGCGCGTGATCGCTTCATCGATGGGCACGTCCTGGCGCTGCACATAGCCCTTCGCCGATTCATCCAGGTAAACGTCGAACGCTTCCTGGATGTCTTTCACGTAGCCTTTTTCCACCAGCACGCGCGCAAAGTGCGGGCGCGCCGTCAGCGTGCGGCCGTGCCGCTCCACATCCTCCAGCGTGATGCTGAGACCGAGCGACTGCAGCTTCGAAATCAAACGACGGTTACGGTCGCGCCGGCTTTCCAGTAGGAATTCGAGCCACGCCCGGAACTCGTCCGACGGTCCCCCATTCGGAAAATACCCAAGCAGGTGGATCGACTGGCCTTTGTATTTCGTCGACAGCTCCACCCCGCAGATCAGCTCCAGGCCAGCGTCGCGCGCATACGGAACCGCCGCGTCGTAGCCCATAATCGTGTCGTGATCCGTAATGGCGAGCGCATGCAGACCGATGCGCACCGCTTCGCCAACCAGCTCGGCGGGCGTGAATGTCCCGTCGGAGCGGTCCGTATGCGAATGCAGGTCGATCATCCGGTCTTCACCAGTCCACGTTCTTCGAGCGCACGCCAGATCTTGTCCACGCTGTCTTCAATCGCCTCGCGGTCCGAATGTACTGTCACATCGGGCGAAACCGGCGGTTCGTACGGATCGGAAATGCCCGTGAACTGCCCCACTTCGCCCGCCAGCGCCTTCTTGTAAAGCCCCTTCACATCGCGCTCCGCCAGCACCTCCACCGGGGCGCTGACGAACACTTCCACGAAGTTCCTGATGCGGCGCCTCACTTCTTCCCTCGTCTCGCGATAGGGAGAAATCGCCGCCACCACCGCAATCACGCCGTTGCGCGAAAGCAGTTCCGCCACGAATCCGATGCGCCGGATATTGATGTCGCGGTCTTCACGGCTGAATCCCAGGCCCTGCGAAAGATTCGTCCGCACGATATCGCCGTCGAGCACTTCCACCTTCGCGCCGCCCTCGCGCAAACGCCGCACGACGATCTCGGAAAGCGTGCTCTTCCCCGCTCCGGACATTCCGGTGAACCAGAGCGTGAAACCCTCATGCTCGATCTTCACGGTCTGGCGCTCTCCAGAACTTCGCGCAGCAGCACGTCCACCGTACGCTCGGCGCGGCCGTCCGGACTGAAATGCAGTCCGCACTCTTTCTGCGCATCCTGCTCCCACCACCAGCGGCCCGCCCGCTCGTCTTCGCCGGCCACGATCGCCCGTGTACAAGGGTCGCATCCGATGCTCGCGTATCCGGCTGCATAAAGAGGATGCTCCGGCAAACCGTACTCCCTCGTGTAGCGCGCCACGTCCTCCGCAGACCAGTCCGCGAGCGGGCTGATCTTCACGGGCGACCCCGCGCGGTCCACCGCATCGATATTCGCCCGCGTTTCCGTCTGCGATCGCCGCAACCCGGTGAAGTACGCCCCCAGCCCCTTCGCGCGCCGTTCGAGCGGACGCACTTTTCTTACATTGCAGCAGAGAGTACGGTACGGAACGCCTTCGCGGAACAGATCGCGCCCGTAGCGCGAAGTCATCGCGGCAACTTCCGCCGCATCCGGCGTCAGGCGCTCCACGCGGATGCCGTAGCGGGCTTCGACGGCCTCGATCATCCGCTGCATCGCGTCCGGCAGGCGGCCGGTGTCGATCGTGATGACAGGCGTCCGCGGCGCGGCCTTCAACACCATGTCGAGCACCACGACGCCCTCATGTTGAAAGCTCGTCAGCACCGCAATGCTGCCGGAAAACTCGCGCAGAGATCCTTCGATCAGCTCGCGCGCGGCCTGTTCCGCCCGGTCCTGAAGAACCCTCAGCTGTCGACCTTTCCGACGACAATCATGTCCACCGCCTGATCGCCGATCTTCGTGTGCAGCGTCCAGTCGTGGTCGTTTTCCTTCGTGAACAACTGGTCCGAGCCCGCGCCGGACGCGATGCTGAACACCAGCGGATGGCCGGTACCGGATGCCTGGCGACTCAGGTTGATCACCTGATCCTGCGTCAGCGTGGCCGAAGGGTCCTTATCGTCCGCGATCCGCGCCAGCAGCGCGAAATCGCGTTGCGGGGAAACGCCGAGATGCGTGCCGGAATTCGGCATCCACGCATAGCGCATGGAATAGAAGCCGGGCTTCACCTGCTGCCCGCGCCGGTCCGAACCGTTGCCATCGAAGTGGATCACGCCCAGCAGAGAGCCCACCGGAAACGTCTGCAGAGTCACCGCATCGTCGCTCGTCTTCGGGCCCGAAGGCGCCGTCTTCACGAACCAGAGTTCTGCGTAGGGTTTGCCGGAAGCGTCGGAAATCTGAAAGCCGGGAGCGAGTTTGCTCGAAAACGCCGCCGGAATATCCGCGGCGGGAGCAAGTCCACCGGCCGCCTTGTATTGTTGCGCGAAAGCCTGGGAGGCGAAGAGTATCCCCGCGAACACCGGGCCGAGCGCGAGAAGCTTTCTCATCGGGATTGAGATGATTCTATCTGAGGATTTGATTCGCCCGCGCGTGCGCGATGAAACCGCGGGGACATATGGAGCGGGAGACGGGATTCGAACCCGCGACATCAACCTTGGCAAGGTTGCACTCTACCAGCTGAGTTACTCCCGCTTGAAACGGAATTTCTATTCTGCCCGCGCGAACCGGCGCGTGTCAAACACCATGGTAACAGCCGCCATTGCCTGCGTCCCGTGGCTCGTTCACGCGCCCTGGCCGGAAGCTTCTTCGGCCAGATCCACGGGAATCCTGCCGTCCAGCACGAAGGCGCTGTGCCGCTGCAGCGCCGCGTTCAGGGCGTTCAGCGCGCTGCGTTTGCGTTCTCCGGCTTCCCTCAGCCGCAAAGATCCATCCGGGGACGGAATCCCGGACGGCACTTCCGCGATCAGCGCCTGAAACTCAGCCGCCGCCTTCCGGAAACTCCGCGTCGCCCGCTCGAGGTCGGCCACCAGGATGAATTCGACCTCCTCGCGCGAGGGCATACGCAGTGCAGTATAACTCCCCGAAATCTGTTCTTTGCAACCCGATTGCAACAGAACGCGGCGGCCTTGTTTTAGCCGTCAATTCCGCCTCTTCACAGGGGTTTCTTCGGTTGCCCGTTGTGCTAGACTAGCCCCTGTTCGCAGCGTTACCGGGACGATCCCGCCCCAGCCTGCCATCAACACGAACATCACCGGATTAAAGGGACTTGAGAAGCCCTGACCGAGGAGCCGACCGGCTTCCAGAGGGAAGTATTGTCATTTGTGAGCGACGACCATCGAACCCCATGGGACCTGATCAAAAAGCAGCTCGAAAAGGAACTGAGCGCCGAGAGCTACGAGAACTGGATTGCCCGCACGCGCTTCGGCGCGATGGATGGCAAGACCATGGTGGTGATCGCGCCCGATGACCACACGGTCGTCTGGCTGAACGACGAGTTCGGTCTCCGGATACATGCTCATGCGCGGGCGCTCCGGCTGGGCATCGAGGAAGTGGTCTTCCGCGCCGGAACGGAATCGATGGCGGCGAACGGCGCGAACTCCTGGAGCGCGCCGGCTCCTGAGATCAACGAATCGCCGCTCCTGCTGAATCCGAGATTTACGTTTGAATCCTTCGTCGTGGGGGCATGCAATCAGTTTGCCCACGCCGCCGCGCAGGCGGTGGCCATGAATCCCTCGCGGCAATACAATCCGCTCTATATTTACGGCGGCGTGGGCATGGGCAAAACGCACCTGATGCACGCCATCGGCAGAGCCCTGGTGGCGCGCGGCAGAATGCGCATCATCTACACCACCAGCGAACGCTTCACCAATGAAGTGGTCAGCGGCATCAAGCACGGCAAAATGCCGCAGCTGCGGGACAAGTTCCGCTCGGCGGATGTTCTGCTGATCGACGATATCCACACGCTCGGCTCGAAGGACCGCACGCAGGAAGAGTTCTTCCACACCTTCAACGACCTGCATGAATCGAGCAAGCAGATCGTGATTTCGAGCGATTGCCCGCCAAAGGAAATTCCCGGTCTGGTGGAACGTCTGCGCTCACGCTTCGAATGGGGACTGATGGCGGACATCCAGCCGCCCGATCTCGAAACCAAGATGGCCATCCTGCAGAAGAAGGCCGAGCTCGATGGCATCCGTTTGCCCGATGAAGTCTGCGCGTTCGTCGCCAACCAGACCAAGTCGAACGTTCGGGAGCTCGAAGGCGCGCTGCTGAAGCTTTCGGCGTATTCGGATCTCACGAGGACCGCCATCACCGTTCAGATGGCGAAAAACGTCCTGCGGCATCTGTTCGACAAGCAGGAAAAACGCATCACCATCGACGCCATTCAGAAGAGCGTGGCCGAAAAATACGGCATCCGCGCGGCGCAGCTCAAAGAGAAGAGCAATCGCAAGGAGATCGTGATGCCCCGCCAGGTGGCGATGTATCTCTGCAAGGAACTGACGCAGGCGTCGCTGCCCGAAATCGGCCGCGCTTTCGGCGGCAAGCATCACACCACGGTGATTCACTCCGTCAACAAAATCCAGACCGATCGTCAAAGCGATCCGGAACTGAACAAGCTGGTCAACACGCTGCTCGATTCGCTCCAGTAGGAGCATTGGCGCCTTCCAGAATCGACGCTTTCAAATTGGCACGCTCTCGCGGTAAATTAGCTGGGACGCTTGCCTTGGCAACGCCCGATCCACGATTTTCCGCAACCCTCCCCGAGAGGGCCCTCCGGCTGGCGGCCGCGCGCCACGCCAGGCCGCGGCGGCTGCGCCGGATGCCTTGTCCGCTGCGCCCTGGTCCTGCTCGTGGGCGCCTTCGGCGTCTACCTGCTTACCGCGGCGCTCGC
>DAIDJK010000438.1 GCA_027450225.1 Bryobacterales bacterium
GGGGCGCTGGCGGTGGATGAGCGGGTGGGATACGTGATCACGGTCATCGGGATACCTTCGGCGTTTTTGCTGCACGGGTATGTGGGATTCATCTTCGGATCGGTGAAGGCGAATCCGTGGTGGTCGTCGCCGCTGATGCCGGTGGTGTTCATTTTCTCGGCGATGGTATCGGGGATTGCGACGGTGCTGCTGCTGTACATGGCGGTGTCGAAACTGCGGCGCGAGACCATCGACCAGGACTGCGTGGACACGATTGCGCGGTACCTGTTCTATACGTTCCTGATCGATTTCAGTCTCGAGATGCTGGATCTGATTCACCGCATCTATGAAGCCGACGAATCGTTCCGCAGCCTGGATTTCATGGTGCATACCAGCCTGTGGCTGCCGCACGTGGTGATCCAGCTGATGATCGGGACGCTGACGCCGATCCTGATTCTGGGAGCGATCCAGCTGGTGAAATTCGAGCCGTGGGTAAGGCGGCGGCTGTATGCGATCGCGGGATCGCTGACGCTGGTGGGGATTTTCGCGATGCGCTGGAATGTGGTGATCGGCGGGCAGTTGTTCTCGAAGAGTTTTCTCGGATATACGACGTACAAACCGCAGTTGTGGACGCGGGAAGGGCTGGCGCCGGCAATCGTGCTGACGCTGCTGCCGCTCGCGATTCTTTATGTTCTGGTGAAGCTGCTGCCGCCGTGGTACGAGAAGAAAGAACCGGCGGAGCGAGGTCTCCATGTGGGGAGCTCAGCCGGCCAGCTCGGATTTTGAGCGGCTCAAAGACGAAGTGAGAGATCTCGAGCGGCGCGTGGCGGCGCTCGAACATGCGGGCGAAGCTCCGGCTCCGGAGCCCGGGCCGACAATGGCGGCGGCGGGGCATGCGCCGGGGTTCGCTCTGCCCGAAGCCGCGCCTGTGGCGGGCAGGGCGATACTGGGCCTGGCGGGCGCGTATCTGTTGCGCGGGCTTGCCGAATCCGGCGTGCTGCCGCGCGAAGTGGTGGCGGGAACGGCGATCGCCTACGCGGGCGGCTGGCTCTGGATGGCCACGCGCGCGGGCGCTGCCGGGGCACGGCGCCCGGACAGCATCGCGGCCCTGATCTACAGCGCAACGGCGGCGATGATTCTGGCTCCGCTGCTGTGGGAATCGACAGTGCGCTTCGATCTGCTGCCGCACCTGCTGACCGCGGCGCTGCTGTTCGCGCTGCCGCTGTTCAGCCTGTGGCTGGGAGCGGCGACATGGATCATCGCGCTGGCATCGTCCGCGACCGGCGTGGCCCTGATGATTCGCACGGGCGATCTGCCGCCGTTTGCGGGCGCGTTGATCCTGATCGCGGCGGTGGCGGAACTTTCAGGCGTTCGCGCGCTGCGTTTCGCGGTGGCGATGAGCGCGAATTTCGCCGTATGGCTGCTGCTCTGGATGGTGAGGCGCGGCGGCGAAGTGCCTCGCAACATTCATCCGGTAAGCGCCGCAACCGCGACGGCCGTGGCCATCGCGCTGGTGATCGTTTACGCCGGGAGCGCGGCGCGGCGGCGGCAATTCGGGATCTTCGTCCTGATGCAGATTGCGATTGGGCTGGGGCTGCTGGCGTACGGCGCGCCGACACTGGCGAGCGGCGCGGTGATGGCGGTGGCTTGCGCGGGCGCCGCGGCGGCCTTCCGGCACGAGTGGCCGGCATCGCGCGAGAAGAGTCTGCTGCAGATGGCCGCGCTGCCGCTCGGGGTGGCCGCAAGCCTGTTGCTGCTGCCGATGGAAGCGGCCGGGATGGCGTGGGGCATTGCGGCGCCGGCGCTGCTGTTCGCGGCCCGAAAGGGCAACCGGATTCTGGATGTTCACGGACTTGTGCTGCTGGGAGCGGGCGCGATTGCGGCAGGGCTGCCCGGGCAGGCGTTGCGCGCTGCGGCGGGCGCGCCGGTGGACCGGGTGAGCGTGGCAGCACTGGCGCTGCTTGCGGCGGCCGTGCTGAGCTGCGTGGCCAGCGCGCCGGGATGGGTGCGCGCGACGGCGCTCGCGTTCACGTTCGCCGCCGCGGCGACCTGCGCGATCGCGCTGGTGGCGGGCGACGATTCGGCGCGCTCGATTACCTTGCGAACGCTGGTGCTTTGCGCAGGGGCGCTGGCGGCGGGGCTGCTGACGGCGCGGCGCATCGCGCCCGAGGCGCACTGGATCAGCTATGGCATGCTGGCGGCGTGCGGGGTAAAGATACTCGCGGTGGATTTTCACCGCACGAGTCCGGTTGCGCTCGCGGTTTCGCTGCTCTGCTTCGGCGCCGTACTGATTGCCGCGCCGCGCATGACGAAAACCTGAAGCGGCTTCGAGGACTGAATCGTCAGATTTCGAGAATGACCGGGAAGATGAGCGGGCGGCGCTCGGCTTCGCGGTTGATGAAGCGCTTCAGGTCCGCGCGGATTTTTTCTTTCATCACGCCCCAGTCCGTCTTTTCCTCTTCGTTTGAGCCTTCGAGAGTCTTCATGACGGATTCGCGGGCGGCGCGCATGAAAGCGGCGTCGGATTCGAGCGCGAAGCCGCGGCTGACGAGCTCGGGCGCGGACTCGATTTTGCCGGTGTGGCGATTGATGGCGAGGATGGGAAGGACGATGCCGTCTTCGGAAAGCACCCGGCGGTCGCGAATGACCATGTCGCCCACGACTTCGCCGGCGGCGCCGGAATCGATGCAGACGCGGCCCACGGTGACGCGGCCGGCTTTGCGGGCGGAGTTCGTGTCAAGTTCGAGAACGTCGCCGGTTTCGAGAACGAAAGTCTCTTCGAGGCCGACGGTGCGCAGATGCTCGGCGAGCCGCGCGTGTTTCGAAAGCTGGCGGTATTCGCCGTGAATCGGAACGAAATACTTCGGGCGGACCAGATTCAGGACGAGCCGCAATTCTTCGCTTGACCCGTGACCGGAAACGTGAAGCGGCGGATTCATGCTGCCGTACATCACGTCGGCTCCGCGCTTGGCGAGATGGTCGATCATGCGGAAGATCGTTTTCTCATTGCCGGGAATGATGCGCGAACTGAGGACGACGGTGTCGCCGGACTTGACGGAGATGTTTTTGTGGTTATCGACCGCGACGCGGGACAGGGCGGACATCGGCTCGCCCTGAGTGCCGGAGATGACGACGGTGACGCGGGAGGGCTTCGCCTCGGCCACATCCTGCGGGCGAATGAGCAGGCCATCGGGTATTTCGAGGAGGCCGTGGTTGTGGGCGATCTCGGTGACGGAGATCATGCTGCGGCCGACGATGGCGACCTTGCGGCCGAATTCCTGGGAAAGATCGATGATCTGCTGCAGGCGGTGGATGGACGAACTGAAACAGGAGATGATCAGTTTCTGTTCGGAGCGGTTGAAGATGTCTTCGAAGCGGGGGCGGACGGCGCGTTCGGATTCGGAGTATCCGGGGCGATCGGCATTGGTGGAATCCGAGAGCAGAAGGAGGACGCCGCGCTTGCCGTAATCGGCGAGGGTGTGGAGGTCGAAGAGTTCGTTGTCGGTGGGCGTGGGGTCCACTTTGAAATCGCCGGTGTGAACGACCACGCCGACGGGAGTGGTGACGGCGAGCGCGACGGCGCTGACGATGGAGTGGGTGACGTGAACGAATTCAACTTTGAAGGTACCGGCCTCGATAAACTGCTTCGGCTTGACGGGCCGGAGGCGCACATCGCGGTCGAGATCGTATTCCTCGATGCGCCGCTCCACCAGGGAAAGGGTGAAAGCGGTAGCGTAGACGGGAACGTCGAATTCAGCGAGGAAGAACGCCACGGCGCCGATGTGGTCTTCGTGCCCGTGGGTGAGAAAGAGCGCACGGACGCGCTCGCGGTTTTCCTTGAGGAACGTGAGATCGGGCGTGACGATATCGACGCCGAGGAGCTCATCCTCGGGAAACATCATGCCCGCGTCGATGACGATTATGTCATCGCCATAACGCAGGGCCATCATATGCATCCCGAATTCGCCCAGACCGCCGAGCGGAATGACCTGCAGCTTGTTATCCGACAAATCCGATGATAACGAAAGCAAACGGGTGTTTCGCCCGGCGACTCCGGACAGCGGACTAAAGACTTTCGGAACCCTGCAGCTTGACCAGCTTGTTGTAGACTCCGAGAATCAGTAAAGTTGGGGCCCAGTGGCCGATGAAATTGGCCTTCTTTTCATCGCCCATGGCCTGAAATACCAGCGAGGTGACGATGGATCCGATAGCGGCCCAAAGGAATGTATCCGAAGGCAGTTTGGCGGTCTGCTGCTCGATAGTGCGGGCTACGGGGCCTTCGCGATGTTCAATGCGAGGCTGCGTTTTCGGTTCGCGGTCGAGTAAATCCTGCATGTTATCTCCTTTTGCGTGTGGTTCTGCGCCTCCAGCGCCGGGCGCACGGTGAAACGGAGGCAGTTGCCTGGCCAGCGCGAGCTTCACTTTGCAACTTCGGGCGATGTGCGGCCATCCTGTGGGTGAGAGCGAACCCATGTCCACATCCACTTCAGCGGCGGGAAAAATCAGATTGCATCATTTGATCGACGAACGATGGAGCCCGAGATCGTTCGAAGACAGAGAGCCGGCCGAGAGCGTGCTGCGGGAACTGTTCGAAGGGGCGAATTCGTCGGCCTCCTGTTTCAACGAGCAGCCGTGGCGGTTCGTGGTAGCGCGCAAGTCGATGGACGCGGAATGGGAGCGGATGCTGGGCATTCTGGTGGAGAAAAACGCGGCTTGGGCGCGGTCGGCTCCTGTGCTGGGCTTCAGCGCGGGCAAGAAGACTTTCACGCACAACGGCGCGGCGAACCGGTTCGGGCTGCACGATGCGGGGATGGCGCTTTCCACGATGATGATCGAGGCGGTCGCGCTCGGGCTGCGGGTGCATGGCATGGGCGGGTTCGACGCGCGGAAGGCGCGCGAACTGTTTCATGTGCCGGAGGATTTCGAAATCGGCGCGGCGTTCGCGATCGGGTATTCCGCCGAAGAACAGCCGCCGCAGCGAAAGCGAAATGCGCTGGAACATGTCGTGTTCGAAGGCGACTGGGGCAGGCCGGCGGGATTTGCGCGCTGAGCGGCGAAGCTATTTTTCCATCTCGCCGATGAGGCCGAGCAGCGCGCCCCAGTGGTAAAAGCGATCGCTCGAATGCACGTCGTCGCACACGCCCGAGATGGCGTTGTAGTTTTCGCAGACCTGACCTTTCCCGCGCCAGTTTCTGAGGAAGAGCGCGAGCGACTTTTGGGCGAACTGCGCGCGCACGGCGGGCATGTCGTAATTGCGGAGGCCGAGATAGACGAGATAGTTCATCGGCCCCCAGATGCGGCCGCGCCAGTAGTTCTGGTCTTTGAAACCGGGGTCGCTGCGGGCGATGGACGGGATGACGTAGTCGCCCTGAAATTCAGCGGGGTTCATCAGATGTTCCTGGACCATGCGGCTCGCTTGCGCGGCGGTGGCGGCGCGAGCGAGCATCGGATAGAAATTGGTGGGCGAGAGGCGATGGCTGAACTGGCCGGTGCGCAGGTCTTTGTTCAGGAACATTCCGGTTTTCTCGTCCCACAGCGTGGCGAGGGATTTCCGGTAACGCGCGGAGCGTGATTTCAGCTCGGACTCCTCGGCGGA
>DAIDJK010000439.1 GCA_027450225.1 Bryobacterales bacterium
GATCAACCTTGCCCAGATCGATCTTGCGAGGATAACAGGGGAAAGTTCCTGGTTACGCCGATGCTGACAAACGCTTACCCAAACGCCGCCGCGATTACTTCGCGCTGGCCGGAAGGGCCTTCACGGCGTCGGCGGTCATAACTTTGCCGCCGACGCCCCAGTTTCCGCTCGGCACTTCCTGGACGATCACGAACGTGACCGGGCGCATGTTTTCGCCGCCGATGGCGGCGATGGCGTCGGTGATCCTGGTGATGGTCTCTTTCTTCTGCGCGGGAGAAAATACTTCGTCGATCAGCTTCACTTCGATGACAGGCATGGTGATTTCCCGAATCCCAGTCTGCGCCGAAGGGAAGCGGCGCGCTTGATCGCGAGTCCGGTATTCTTGACACCGGGGCCAAAGCTGCGGCAATGGATGTGCTTTCCGAGGTGCTGAGAGCCGTGAGGCTGGAAGGCGCGCTGTTTTTCAACGCGGAATTTTCCGCTCCGTGGTGCGTCAGCCTGTCGCGCTCCACCGCGCTCGCCCCTTATGTCTGCCCTCGCGCGGGGCGCCTGATCGTCTATCACTTCCTGACCGGCGGGCGCGCTTACGCCGGGCTATCGGATGGGCCGCGGCAGGAGTTGACGGCCGGCGACATCGTGATTTTCCCCCACGGCGACGCGCATGTCCTCGGCAACGGCGCAGCGGAGAAGCCGGTGGATTCGCTCGAGGCATTCGCCGCGAATCTGAAGCAGGGGCTGAAACTCGCCCGGTTTGGCGGCGGCGGAGAAATCACCCGGTTCGTCTGCGGATACCTCGCCTGCGATGCGCGGCTGAGCGACATTTTTCTGGCCGGCCTGCCGCGCATGTTCAAAGTGCACATCCCGGGCGAGCCTTCCGGGCAATGGCTCGAAAACTCGATCCGGTTTTCGGTCGGCGACGGGAGCGGATCGAAGGCGGGCAGCGCGCCGGTGATCGCGCGGCTTTCCGAAGCGCTCTTCATCGAGACATTGCGGCGCTACATCAGCCGGCTGCCGGCCGGCGAAACCGGCTGGCTTGCGGGCGCGCGCGATCCCATGGTGGGGAAGGCGCTCGCCCTGCTGCACCAGCAGCCGGAGCATCCGTGGACGGTGGCGACTCTTGCGCGGCGCGCCGGGTTATCGCGCAGCAGCCTGGCGGAGCGCTTCCGTCATTTTCTCGGCGTAACCCCGATGGCGTATCTGGCCGAATGGCGCCTGAAACTCGGCGCGGAGATGCTGTGCTCGTCCGACCGGAGCATCGCGGAGGTGGCCGCCGCGGTGGGGTATGGCTCGGAAGCTTCATTCAACCGGGCGTTCCGGCGGCAGTTCGATTGTCCGCCCGCGCAGTTTCGGCGCGAACGCTCCAGCCCGTCCGAGCGCTACTGACGGAGCACGTCCGCGATCGGCGCGCCGGATTTTGGAACTGCCGAGTGGTAATCCTCGCCGAGCAGCGCGGCGATGGTGGCGGCGATCTGGCTCTGCGTCACCGCCGGTATGGAACTGCGCACGCCGAGCGGCGGCGTGTCCGGACCGAGATACATCATCCAGACGTATTTCGATTCGGGGAGTTTTTCGCCGTGCGATTTCCAGGTTTCGTCGCCTTCGCCGCGGCCGTGATCGGTCGCGACGACGAGCGTGGTCTGGTTGCGGTAATCGGGCATGGACTCAAAGGCGTCCCAGAGGGCTTTCAGATACGCATCGACGCGATGCGCGGCAAGCAGGTACTCGTCATACCGGCCACCGTGCGCCCAGTCGTCGGTCTCGCCCAGCGACAAGTACATGACGCGGGGGCGGCGCTGGCGAAGATATTCGAGCGCGGTGTAGAACGGGATTGCGTCGAACGGCTCATCGTCCCAGATGCGCGGGCCGTCATGCTTCATTTCGTTCAGGAGCTGAAACTTCGGGCCGGAGCCTTCGAATGCATCCCAGCCCGCGTTGACCAGCAGGCCGGAGCGCCGCGCATTAAAGATGTAGGGGAACACGTCCCACGCGCCGAAAGCGGCCATACGGTTGTGGAAAGCGGGCTTTGAATTGAGCCACTCCATCATGGTCTGGTTGGGGTTGGGAATCTTGTCGTTGCTGTTGACGCGCGGATCGGGGAAGCCGCAGAGCGCTTCGCTGTAGCCGGGATAGGAAAAGTTCAGACCGTTGGTGACGTGCGCTTCCGAGCCGTGGTCGCGGTCGCCATAGATCTGGCCATGAGCGGCGATTTCGGTCCAGGTGAAGGGCATCAGCAGTTTGCGGCGCTCCTGCGCGTCCGCGGTCCAGAACTGCTTTTTCAGCGGCTCGGGGTTTTCGATGCCGCCGTGCTCCTTGTTCATGAGCGCGGCGTCCGCGCCGTGGAAGAGTTCCTGCCAGCGGTAGCCGTCCGTCATGACGAAGATGACGTTGCGGGTTTTATGCGGGGCGGCGCCCGCCACAGGGACGAGCGCCGCGCCGCACAACAAAAGAATGGTGAAGGTTCTGCGCATCAGAATTCGATTCGGGCGCCGACCTGTCCCGTGCGGTTGCCGCCGAAATCGGCCGGGCGCGCGGAAGTAAT
>DAIDJK010000440.1 GCA_027450225.1 Bryobacterales bacterium
CATCCGCCCGTGAACGCTCCCAGCGTGGAGGCGAGCGGCGGAAACCAGGCATAGCTGTTGGCCGCCGCGGTGGAAAGCGAATAGCGCTCCACGAGGAAGATCGTTGTCCAGTTCGACCACAGGCTGTAGATGATCATCCAGGGGATGTTCGCGGCGGCAAGCACAATCAGCCGGCGATCGGCCATCAGGGCGAAGCCTGCGGCATTTTTCTGCGGAGCCACCACTTCGAAAGGCGCGATGGAGCGGCGCGTGGCGATCCAGAGGGGAATCCAGACGAGTCCCAGCGCGGCGCAGAGGAAGAACGGTTTTCGCCAGCCTGGGATCGCGGCCACGAGCAAGGGCGCCGCTACGCCGCCGATGGCCAGACCCACCTGGGTGAAGGCAGCGCCGATGGCGCGATTCTTCGGCTCGAGATAGATCGCGTTCAGTTTGCCTGCGGCCGGCACGCCCGCGGATTCGAACGCGCCCAGCCCGATGCGCGCGCCCACAAGCTGGCTGAAACTGCGCGTCCACCCGCACACCGCCGCCGAGACGGACCAGAGCGCCACCGCGGCCACGATGCCGATCTCGAGACCGGCGCGATCGAGAAACCAGCCCGTGACGGGCGAGGCGAACGCATAAGCGAGCGAGAACGCGGAGATCAGCCAGCCGAATTCGGCGTTATTCAAATGAAATTCGGCCTTGATGCGCGGCGCGGCGGCGGAGAGAATCAGCCGGTCGAGGTAGTTCCACGTGGAAGCGAGCGCGAAGACCGAGACGGCGATCCAGCGGGCGCGGCGGGATGAGAGCAAACTCTGTTTTATCGCGCGCCCTGAAGCCAACGGGCGTCAACTTCTTTTGATACGATAAGCCCGCCATGCGTTTGACGGCTCTTCTATTCGTCGCCGTGTCCGCGTTCGCCGGATCACACAAGGTCCACATCTACGTCACCAACAGCGATGACAACAGGATCACCATCATCGATCCGGATACGGACACGGTTTCAGGCGAGATTCCGGTATCGGCGAATCCGCACGGAATCGTGCCGTCGCCCGATGGCAAGCGGTTCTACATTTCGAGCGAGAGCAAGGATCTGCTGGATGTGGTCGACCGCAGTTCCAATAAGGTGACGAACCACGTGCCGCTCGACAAGCGGCCGAACAATGTCGCGATCACAGCCGACGGGAAACGCGTCTTCATCTGCATTCGTGGCCTGAGCCAGGTGGATGTGGTGGATACGGCGACGCTCACAAAAGTGAAGGAAATCCCGGTGGCGAAGGGGCCGCATAACATTTATCGGACGCCGGACGGAAAGCACATGATTGCGAGTTCGATGGAAGGCGAGAAGCTCACTGTGATCAATGTGAAAACCGAGGCGCCTGAATATCAGATCGATCCGGGCGGCGTTCCGAGGCCGCTGCTGATCGACGCGGGTCCGGATGGCGTGATCAACCGGCTGTTCGTGCAGCTTTCGAACCTGCACGGCGTGGAATACATCGACTGGAACACGCGGCGCATTGCCGGCAAGGCGATGCTGGACGCATACCCGCCGGGCGCGCGGCCGCTGATCCCGGCGACTTTTTCACATGGCATGGCGTTTTCGCCCGACCATCGCACGATCTGGGTCGACAGCCTGATGAACAACAACGTGACCGTGTTTTCGATGCCGGACCTGCAGAAGATTACGACTATTCCCGTGGGGCGCGGGCCGGACTGGATGGTCTTCACGCCGGATGGAAAGCAATGTTTCGTCTCGAATGCGGGCGCGAATTCGGTTTCGGCCATCGACGCGGTCAGCTACAAGGAACGCGCGCGCATTCCGGTGGGCAAGGTACCCAAGCGCATTATCGAAGCGGATTAGGATAGCCGCGCAACTGGCGCCGTCCTGCAATCCCCGTGTAACCTTTCATCTCGAAAAAGAGCGTAAAATGGCGGCAAGTTCCCGTCATGAACCGTTCTGTTTTCTATCTGTGTACGATCGCGGTGTGTCTGGCCGGCCTGCGGCTGATTGCGAAGAGAAGCGAGCCGGGCATTCGGTGGCCGGATCAGACCATGGCCAGCGGCGATGTGACGCTTCCCAACGGGTGGCGCATTACGCCGGCCGGCGAACATATCGCGCTGCCGGGCGATCTGCCGATGAAGATGTACGTGATCGGCGGGGGATCGAAATTGCTGGTGAATACCGGCGGATTTCATGATCACAGCCTGAACGTGATCGACGTCAAATCGCGAAAAATCGAAGCTACTATCGACCTGATTAAAACCTGGGACGGAATGGCGTTCGACGCCGGCTCCGGCACGGCTTACATATCGGGCGGCGGGAAGCTGCCGCGTGGAACCGGGCAGTTGCTGAAGCTGCTCGGATTTCTGAGTCCGATGCGGGATTCGCTCGATAAGCCCGTATTGCGCGTGCGCTACGCCAACGGAAAGCTGAATGCCCAAAGCGGAATTCAGATACCGGGCCTGAGCGAGGACAAGCGCTTCATTTCGGGCGTGACGCTGGGGCCGGATGGCGTGCTTTACGCGCTGAATATTCAGACGGACACGCTTTACCGGCTGTCGGGAAACAACTACGCAGACGAGGCGAGCGCGCCGACGGGATACCGCCCGTATGCGGCGGTGCTCTCGCCCGACCGCAGGACGCTGGCGGTCTCCAACTGGGGCGCGGAATCGGTCGGTTTCTACGACGCCGAAACGCTGAAGCAGAACGGAGAAGTGAAAGTTGGCAGCCATCCGAACGAGATGCTGTGGGCTCCGGATGGGAGGCTGTTCGTGGCGAACGCGGGATCGAACAGCGTGAGCGTGATTCGCGACGGAGCCGTCGGAGAGAAGATTCGGACGTCGATGGACCCGAAGGCACCGGTGGGCTCGACGCCGGACGCCTTGGCACTGACGGCGGACGGCGGGCGGCTCTACGTGGCGAACGCGGACAACAATAATGTGGCGGTAATCGACGTGGGAGGCCGCGAGGCCAAAGTGCTCGGCTTCATCCCGACGGGCTGGTATCCAACCGCCCTCGCGGTTTCGCCGAACGGCAAACAGTTGTACGTCGGGACCGGCAAGGGCATGGGGTTCCGCAACAACTTCCCGCCTTCCGCCGCGCCGATGTTTCGCCAGACTGCGCCGAATCCGGATCAGCCGTACGACTATATCGGGGCGCTGCTGAGCGGGCACGTATCGTTCATTGATGTGCCGGATGCGGCGAAACTGGCCGCCTACACCCGGCAGGCGATGGCGAACGTGCCTTCGCCGAAGGCGAATGTGGATGAAGCCGAGGCGGCGGCGATTCAGCGCGATGTTTTCCCGAAGATCAAACACGTGGTTTACATCATCCGGGAGAACCGCACGTTCGACCAGGTGTTCGGCGATCTGGGCCGCGGCAACGGCGACGCGAAGCTGGTGATGTTCGGCGAGAAGACCACGCCGAACGCCCATGCGCTGGCGCGGCGCTTCGTGACTCTCGACAATTTCTATGCCGATGGCGAAGTCTCCGAAGACGGCCACCAGTGGGACGACGCCGCGTATGCCACCGATTTCACGCAGAAAGCCTGGGTGAATTCCTACAGCAAGCGCGGCGAGCCGGAAGCCGACGAGCGGCTGGTCGCGTCGCCGGCCGGCTACCTGTGGGATAACTGCGCGAGACACGGGCTGACCTTCCGGACCTATGGCGAAGCTGCGCGGTTCGTTTCGAGCCCCGACGCCGCGCCCGAGGTGAAGGCGGAGGGCTCGCTCGAAGGGCATGCCTCGGTCGAATGGTCCGAGAAAAAAGCGCACGGCGCGCGGGATACGGATCTGGCGGATGTTTTCGTGAAGGAACTGCACGAGGCCGAGGCCGCGGACAACTGGCCGAATTTCATGGTGATGTCGCTCGGCGAGGATCACACGCAGGGGCTGCGGCCGGGCGCCTTCACGCCGACGGCGGCGGTGGCGAGCAACGATCAGGCGCTCGGCAGGATCGTCGAGGCTGTCAGCAGGTCGAAGTTCTGGAACCAGACCGCGATCTTCATTCTGGAGGACGACGCGCAGAACGGCCCGGACCACGTGGATGCGCACCGGACCGTGGGGCTGGTGGTTTCGCCCTGGGTGAAGCGGGGCGCGGTGGACAGCGCCATGTACACCAGTTCGTCGATGGTGCACACCATCGAGCTGATCCTTGGCCTGCCGACGATGACGCAATTTGACGCCGCGGCGACCCCCATGTACGCCAGCTTCACCGCCACGCCGGCGTTCGCTGCAATTCCGGCAGCCGCGCCGGGAGTGGATCTGCTGACGAGGAATCCGGCTACGGGAGCGGGCGCGCGGGCATCACTCGAACTGGATTTTTCGGATTACGACCGGGCGGATCCGGACAAGCTGAATCAGATTCTCTGGGCGGCCCTGAAGCCCG
>DAIDJK010000441.1 GCA_027450225.1 Bryobacterales bacterium
GGTTCGCGGGGAACTCCGCGCGCAGCGGCGCAGTCAGTTCTTCCTGAAGCGCTCGAACCGTGGCGAGGCATTGCTTTCCAGCATCGCCCTCCCGGCCCGTTCTGATCTCAAATTCGCGCTCGCCCGGTATGCTGTACGCCCCTCCGCACTGCAGGCCCAGCTTACAATGTCGCTCGAAGCCGGAACGCCGTACCGCCGCCGCAGTTCCGGTTCGATCACCGGCAGTATCTCGTGCGCGCTCAGCGTGCGCACTTTGATGAAATCGAATCCGAACGTCTCGGGCTTCGGCCCATCGCAGTAGAACACGCGGACGATGCCGCTGTCGGGCGTCCAGTTCGCTTCGACGAGGCCGATGGAAGCCGGGTCGTCGTGCCGCGCGAGATACTCCGGCTTGCCGTTCTCGCGCAGTTCGATCCAGTAGCGATATCCGGCGTCGCGCGCCGGAAGATTGCGCGAGAGAATAACTTCCCGCCGCCCGTCGGGCGAGCGGCTCACAAATTCCGGCCGGTAAAGATTGCCGCAGGCGGCCAGAAAAAGAGCCGCCGCGGCCAATGCGTTTTTATACGTCGAGATTCTTCACGTCGAGCGCGTTCTCTTCGATGAACTTGCGCCGGTTCTCCACGTCTTCGCCCATCAGAGTGGTGAAAATCTCGTCGGTCGCGACAAGGTCTTCCACGCGCACTTCGAGCAGAGTCCGCTTGTCCGGATTCATCGTCGTGTCGGCCAGCTGCTCGGCATTCATCTCACCGAGACCTTTGTAACGCTGCACCGAAACGTCGCGCTTGCCTTCGTTCTTCACGTGATCCAGCAGATCGTGCCACGTGGCGAGCTTCTCGCGGTTCTCGTTGCGAATCGCGGTGAACGGCGGCTCGTTGAACTTCGCCACCTGCCGCGCCAGATTCCGGTACTTGCGGTATTCCGGCTGATGCGAGAGCTCGATATCGATCCTGCGCTTCGCGTTGGTCGAATCGTGGAAAGTGGCAAGGAACGCCGAATGCTCCTCGTCGTGTTCGATCTCGCCCGTCACGCCGTACCGTTTCAGCGCTTCCAGCACGCGCTCCAGATTCGCGCACTCGCTGAAATCGGCCTTGGTATCGATGCGTAATTCGACGTCGGCAAGCGCCTCCACCACGCGGCCCTCGCGGACGCGCCGCTCCAGCTTGTGGGACATCTGCTGGAATTCATCCAGACTCATCAGGAACGCGCGCAGTTCCCGGCTCTCGAGCCGGCCTTTCGCGCCGTCTCCGTTCAGACCGTACTCCACAGTCAGGTTCTCGGTGGCGCGCTGCATGATTTCACGCGTGAAATCGGCCTCGTTCTTGATGTACTTTTCGTTCTTGCCGCGCTTGATGCGATAGAGCGGCGGCTGCGCGATGAATACGTGCTGTTTCTCGATCAGCTCCCGCATGTGGCGGAAGAAGAACGTGAGCAGCAGCGTGCGGATGTGCGAACCGTCCACGTCCGCATCCGTCATGATGATGATCTTGCCGTAGCGCAGTTTGGCGGCGTCGAAATCGTCCTTGCCGATGCCCGTGCCCATGGCGGTAATCAGCGCGCGGATCTCTTCGTGGCCCAGCATGCGGTCGTAACGCGCCTTTTCCACGTTGAGGATTTTGCCCTTGAGCGGCAGAATCGCCTGGAACTTCCGGTCGCGCCCCTGCTTCGCGGTGCCGCCGGCCGATTCACCCTCCACGAGGAACAGCTCGCAACGCTCGGGGTCCTTCTCCTGGCAATCGGCCAGCTTGCCGGGCAGGCCGCCGGAATCGAGCGCGCCCTTGCGCCGCGTCAGGTCCCGGGCCTTGCGGGCGGCTTCCCGCGCGCGCGCCGCGTCGATCGCCTTCGAAACGATCTTGCGCATCACGCTCGGGTTCTTGTCGAAATACTCGCCGAGCTTTTCGTTGACCAGCTGCTGCACCTGCCCGGCGATATCGCTGTTCAGTTTGCCCTTGGTCTGCCCTTCGAACTGCGGCTGCGGCACCTTCACGCTGATGACGGCGGTGAGGCCTTCGCGCACGTCGTCACCGCTCAGATTCTGCGCGTCCTTGTCCTTGAACAGGCCCGCCTGCTGGCCGTAATAGTTGATGGTGCGGGTGAGCGCGGTGCGGAAGCCGCTCAGGTGCGTTCCGCCGTCGACCGTATTGATGTTGTTGGCGAAGCTGAAGAGCGTTTCCGCGTAACCGTCGTTGTATTGCAGCGCGATCTCCATGCCTACGACGCCGCTCGGGCCCGGCTTCTCGCCTTCAATGTAGATGGGGCTGTCATGCAGAACCGATTTGCCGCGGTTCAGATGTTTGATGAATTCGGCGATGCCGCCCGTGTACAGGAACTCCTGCTTCTTCTCGGGCTCTTCCCGCTCGTCGGCGAGCGTGATCTTCAGGCCTTTATTCAGGAATGCGAGTTCGCGGAGACGCTGGGCGAGAGTATCGAAATTGAACTTCGTCGCCTCCATGACGGTGGGATCGGGCTTGAACGTGATCTTGGTTCCGCGCCTGCGCCCCGCTTTACCGGTGGAAGCGAGCGGGCTCTTCGGCACGCCGCGCTCGTAATCCTGCTCCCAGGTGAGCGATGTGTTGCCGCTGTCCTTCGACGGCCGCCAGATTTCCAGATGCAGCGCTTCGGAGAGCGCGTTCACGCAGCTGACGCCCACGCCGTGCAGGCCGCCTGAAACTTTGTAGCTGTTCGAATCGAACTTGCCGCCGGCGTGCAGCTTGGTCATCACCACTTCGGCGGCCGACACGCCTTCTTCCGCGTGCATATCCACCGGAATGCCGCGGCCGTTATCCACTACCGTCACCGAATCGTCGATGTGAATGGTGACGTTGATCTCGTTGCAATATCCGGCCAGAGCTTCGTCAACGGAATTGTCGACGACTTCATACACGAGGTGGTGCAGCCCCGACTCGCGCGTGGAACCGATATACATGGCGGGGCGCTTGCGCACCGCCTCGAGGCCCTCGAGAACCTTGATCGAACTCGAGTTGTACTCTTCCGGCATGTGCTGGGTCCCTGCTTCGTTTTCCATAGAATTCTTGTTGTTCTTTATTGGATGCTCGAAAGCTCAAATGCGCATCGGCATCACAATGTACCGATACTGCTCCGTCTGGTCCGCCCCCGCGGGCATCGGCTCGCCGGCGCTCTTCTGGTCCTTCAGGGCAAACGCCACCTGCTCCTGCGGAACCGCGCGCAGGAAATCCAGCAGATACTGCGCGTTGAAGCCGATTTCAAGATCCGGTCCCGAATACTCCGAGGGAACGCTCTCTTCCGATTCGCCAGTCTCCATCGACGACGAAAACACCCGGACTTCGCCGGTGGTGAACTGCACGCGGATGGCGCGCGAACGCTCGTCGGCAAATTGCGCCACGCGTTCGATCGCGCTGCGGATCTCGCCCTTTTCCAGCTTTGCGATGTGCGTGTTGTCATGCGGCAGCACGCGCTCGTAATCCGGAAAATTGCCGGTGAGTTTGCGCGTGATCAGCAGGCGCGGACCAATCTCGAAGAAGAGATGATTGTCGTCGCCGGCGAACTTCACCACGCCTTCGTCGCCGGCTTCATCGGCCAGTTTCGAAATCTCCCCCATCGCCTTGCGCGGCACCAGCGCGCGGTACGCCGCATGGCCGTTCGCGCCGGAAATCGAGGAAGCTCCATCCGGATGCTGCACGTAAGCGAGGCGGTGCCCGTCGGTGGCCACCATCGTCATGCCCTTGTCGCCGCCCAGCAGCAGCAGAGCGCCGTTCAGCGTGAAGGGGCTCTCTTCCATCGAGATGGCGAACATGGTTCGCCCGATCATCGACGCCAGCTGCTTCGCCGGTATCTCCGCGACCGTCTGCGGCATTTCCGGAAGCTCCGGGAAGCTCTCGCGGCTCATGCCGGCAATGCGCGTTCGCGAACGGCCGCACGTAATCGATGCCCAGTGGTTCTCGGCGAACTTGACGGTGATGTCCATGTCCGGCAGCAGGCGAACGTAATCGAGCAGCTTGCGCGCCGGGATGGTGCCCGAACCTTCCTTCCTGATCTTCGCCGCGCAGGAAGTGCGGAAGCCAAGTTCAAGATCCGTGGTGGTGAGCTGCAGCCGGTCCCCCGCGGCTTCAACGAGCACGTTCGAGAGGATCGGAATCGTGGTCTTCTTCTCGACCACGCCCTGGGAAAGACTCAGTTCGCGGACAAGGTCCGCCTTGCTGACGGTAAATTCCATGTGTGTGGCAGCCCGGAGGCTGCGCTCCTCTCTTCAATTCCGGTATACATGAATACCTTGAAAATAAACCGTATTCATGGGGAGTGTGGAAATGCGGAGAACTCCCTAAATTATACAAAAAACGGGCGGTTGGCGCCATCGGGCACTGTGGGCCGGGTGCGGATGCGCGGTGCGGAAACGCCACTGTCACGCCATTTCAACAGACTTTGACAGGCCCGGTTTTGGGGCGCCTGTTGATCGCCGCCGAAGCCGTTCGGAATCAGCGGGTCAGGCTGTGGATGCATTTGTTGGTTGACGGTTGGAGGCGGCGCGGAAGGCCCGGCGGCGCCCCCGCTAATACGGCCGGGCAGGACAGGACGGTTCGGTGGTCCACATCGTCACTTCACGCAGTGTGACGGATGAGGAGGGTTGCTTCCATGGCCGGGAATGTTGGCCGGGCGCCCAGGCGATGCCGGAGGCATCGAACGCTCTCGCGACGCTGCCGCGATCATCAAGAACCAACTCCCGGTCTCCGAACCTGCCGGAAAAGCCGATCGACGGGGTGTTGCGGGTCAGCAAACCTCCGTACAGGAGCGGCCAGTTCATCATTCCGAGAGTGATGGGCGTGCCGATCGTGTTGGCGCCGTGTCCGCGCTGCAGTCCTCCTGACAACGACATCCTGTATCGCACGCCCTTCGGAGTACAGAGTACGGCGGAGCCTTTGATCTCGGATTTTCGATATCCGGGAATTGTGGCATCGAGCCGGAGCCACAAATAGTAATCGCCTCCGGCGGCGGGCGCATGAATGACGCCGGCGCCGGCCCAGCCCGGCGTCGCGTGAAAATGGCCGCCGTAGAGGAACGTCCAGGGCGCGAGCGCCGCGGTAAGCAGGTAGACGCCGAAGGCGCCCACGAGCAGGACCAGGGCGCAGCGGACAAGGCATCCGGCGCAGCCGCCGCGGCGTGGCGTGGCGCGCCGCCGCCAGCCGGAGGGCCCTCTCGAGGAGGGTTGCGGAAAATCGTGGATCGGGCGTTGCGAAGGCAAGCGTTCCAGCTAATTTAGCGCGAGAGCGCGCCAATTTGAAAGCGTCGATTCTGGAAGGCGCCAATGCTCCTACTGGAGCGAATCGAGCAGCGTGTTGACCAGCTTGTTCAGTTCCGGATCGCTTTGACGATCGGTCTGGATTTTGTTGAC
>DAIDJK010000442.1 GCA_027450225.1 Bryobacterales bacterium
GAAACTCCAGAACTTCCACCCGAACCGCCAGTGCACGCGCCGGAACTGCCACCAGCTTCGGTACCATTTGCCGCTGCTCGCCGGCTCCGCCGCTTCCGGAACATTCGCAAGAATGAACTCGCGCAGCAGTTCCAGCATCTGCGGCACGCACACCAGCACCGAAATGCGCCGCCGCCGGATCTCCCCCGCGACTTCGCGCGGGCTGTAGCCCGGCATGAAAAACACATCGCCTTCGATCAGCGCCGGAATCAGCGCCGCCATCGATTGCCCGAACATATGGCTCAGCGGCAGCAGATTCAGAAACCGGATGGGCTTGAACGGCCCCATATACTTCCGGTATTTCTCCACGCCCTCGTCGATCGGCTTCAGATTCGCCAGAATATTCCGGTGCGTGATCGTGACCCCCCTGGGCTCACCCGTCGCGCCGGACGTGAACAAGATCTCCGCAATCTGATCCGGCGGCGCAGGCGCAAAGCTCGCTATCGAACCCCGTCCCGAAGCCGCCTCCCGCAGATTCCATGCCGGACAGGCAATGTTCTCCGGCGCGCGCAGGTTCTCGCCGATCAGCAGCGCCCGCGCGCTCACAATCTTCGCAATGCGCTCCACGATCGCGCCCGAAGAACGGAAGTCGACCGGCGCCGCCACCACGCCTTCCAGCAGGCATCCCCACAGCGCGACAATCCACTCCGGCCGGTTTTCCGCCCATAGAATCACGCGCTCGCCCTTTGCAATCCCCGCTGCCCGCAGCTTCTCCGCGAAAGCCGAAGCCCCCCGCGCCGCCTGCTCGTACGTCAGCCGCGTCGCGCCCGTGTCGCCGTCGTAATGCAGAAACTCGCCGCGATTTCCGCTCCACGCCGAAAAGAAAGCCGCAAGCGATGCAGGGTTGCCAATCACTTACTGTTCGTCTGCTCTTTTTTCGCGAGCACGCCGTCAATCGCCGCCTGCGTGATCGGATGGTACATCGGCCGGGCCCTATCGTAGATCGCCCGCGCCTGCTTCATATCCATCGCCTGATACAGCGGCTTCAGGTACTTGATCCGGCCCACGGTCGTCAGGAACTCCTCGAGCCGCGCCATTGCAGGCGCATAGCCGCTGCGCACCACCATCAGCAGCCACTGGTCGAGAATCTCATCGTTGTGCGTTTCGGTGAAATGATACCCGGCGTCCAGCCGCTTCATCTGCGCCGCGCTCAGCTTCTCCGGCAGGCCGCGCAGGAAATACAGCCACTGCTGCGTCACCCAGCCGCTCGTGTCGATGTTCTTCCCCGCCAGCCATTCCGGAATCTGCTTGTCGATCGCCTCGAATGCCGCGGACACCGGCTTCGGCGCCTCCGCTGGCAATCCCGGCTGGTATACCCACTCATTCACCGGGATCGTCGCCGCAATCTTCTCATCCGTCGCGAACAGGTGCTCGCGCATGTACGCGAGCGATTGCTCCGTCGTAATGCTCTGGAACGCGAAATGGTCGAAGTAGTCTTTCAGATACGCGTCGAACTTCTCGCGCCCGAACTTCTGTTCGATCTGCGTCAGGAACAGCGCGCCTTTCTCATAAGGAATATCCGTCATTCCCGCATCCGGATCGCGCCCGTCCAGGTTGATCTTCAGAATCGTATCCCGCGGCTCCAGCGTCTTCAGGTCGTCCTCGAGATCCTGATAGCCCAGCACCGCTTCCATCTCTTCGCGCGGCTTCCCATACAGTTGCTCCAGCATTCGCCGCTCGATGTAAACCGTGTACCCCTCGTTCAGCCAGAAGTCGCTCCACGTCGCATTCGTCACCAGATTGCCGGACCATGAATGCGCCATCTCGTGCGCCACCAGCGAAACCAGGCTCTTGTCCCCGGCCAGCACCGTCGGCGTTGCAAACGTCAGCCGCGGATTCTCCATGCCGCCATACGGAAAACTCGGCGGTAGCACCAGCACGTCGTATCGCGTCCATCGGTACGGTCCGTAGAGCGTCTCGGCCGCCTTCAGCATGTTCTCCATATCGGAAAACTCGCTCGCCGCCCGCTCCACCACGCCGGGCTCGGACCACACGCCCGTTCTCGGCCCCGTCGAACGAAACTTCAGATCGCCCACGGAGAGCGCAATCAGATACGACGGGATCGGGTTGTCCATCACGAAGTGGCAATCGTTCGAAGGCCCCGCGTCCGGACAGTTCGTCGCGCTCATCACAGCCTTCAGCCCCGCCGGCGCGCGAACGTGCGCGTC
>DAIDJK010000443.1 GCA_027450225.1 Bryobacterales bacterium
GCTCAAATGCGCGTAGAACCCCATGTCCTCGCCCGTCAGCATCTTGGTCGCGAAGATAATCTGGCCGGTGTGCTGCGCGAAATGCTCCACCACGTGATACACGGCCGAAACGCCGGTCACCTTGTACGTCTGGATTGCGTATTCCGCCGTCAGTTTCGCCGTGTCCAGCGCTTCGATCACCCGAACCGCCTCTTCCACTGCGCTTCTCAGATGCGCCGTCAGTTCCGCCGCGCCGCGTCCGCCGCGCGCCGCGAACTCTTCGTCCCGCCGCCGCACATCCTCGCTCCCGCCGAGCTTCGCCACAATCCACTGCCGCACATTCCCCGCCAGATGCAGCGTCAGATTGCCCACCGCATTCTGGTTCTCCCCGCCTCGCATCCAGATCTGCTCGTCGTTCAGCTTCGCCAGACAGCCTTCAATGCGCGACACATGCTGCCGCAGCGTCTTCGCCGATTCATCCAGAAACAACCGTTCCACTGTCATCCCGCGTAGTATAGCCGTCCCTGTTCGCGCGCGAGCCGAACCCGCCGTCAGCGCCGGAACCGGGCAATGGCGAACGTCATCGCCAGCCCGCCCAGCATCATCATCCACGTGTTCGTCTCCGGCACCACAATCGGCGGCTTCGCTTGCGTTCCTGGCCACGCGATCGCCGGCGCCGGCGCGAAAACCAGCTTTTTCGGCAGCGCCGCCGGTCCGTTCCTCGCAAGGGGCGGCAGAATCGGATTCCGTTCCGGCAGCGGCTCCGGATGAATTTCAACCGGTGGAATCTCAGCCGGACGAATTTCAGGAGGATCAGCCAGCGTCGGAACCTCTTCCGGCGTGTCTCCGGAAGCCGCCGGCGGCTCCGTGAAACGCGTCGGTTCCCGCGGCACGGGCGACAGCCGGTTGCCGCAGCGCGCCCTCACCAGGTTCCTCCCGTCCGTGAAAACCGCTTCCCCGCGATGCACCAGCACCGCCCGCCGCGTCCAGTAAACCAGGCTGCCCATCCGGTAGGAGGCGTACATCATCCGGTCGGAGTCGAGCACCTCCCGGCGCACGTCGCCCCCGATATCCCGATAGTGCTCTCCCACCACCGGATCGGCGGTCCGCACCGCGGCGAATTCGCGCTCATCCGCCACGCCGCCGCGTACCAGCGAGTAGGGAAAAACCGGCCCCCGGCCGCGCAGCTTCACCGAAGCCCGTGCGCTTGCGGCAGGCATTCGCCGTTCCGCCCGCCGGGCGCCCTCGCCGTTTCTGTCGTGAAGGTGTTGCGCGATCACCGCGCCCGCAACGCAAAAAACCACAGCCCCAATCCACTGCCGGCGCAGCAATCTCCGGGTGGAGAGTCTTCGACGCCGCCTCCCCCCGGCAGCCCACGATCTTCGAATATTGCCAGTGTACTAATTCTTACGTTATATGCCCTACCAATTTGGTACTACTCCCGTCAGCACATTCACCGCTCCCCGTCTGCCCCCCAAATCACAGCCCTGGCCGCGAACGCCCGGCCTTCTGTCTACCGGCAAGTATGAATTCCTGGTATGATGTAGACGCACTGCCGATATCCACGTTCGAGGCGTGAGCAGAACGTAACATCCGCGTGCGTCGTTCGTCGTAAAAATTAAGAACACTTATGATCACAGTCGAAGGTCTGACCAAGCGATACGCACGTCATGTCGCGGTCAAGAATATCTCCTTCGAGGTAGGCAAGGGCCAGATCGTCGGATTCCTCGGCAAGAACGGCGCCGGGAAAACCACCACGATGCGCGTCCTCACCTGCTTCCTTCCGCCCACTTCAGGAAAAGCCAATGTGGCCGGGTTCGATGTTGTCGAGCAGTCGCTCGAAGTCAGAAAGCGCATCGGGTATCTGCCCGAGACGCCGCCGCTTTACCCGGAAATGGAAGTCGCCGATTACCTCGTGTTCGTCGCGAAACTCAAAGGCATTCCTTCGCCGGAGATCCGCCGCCGCGTCGATGAAGTCTGCGACCGCACCGCCATCGCGAGCGTCAAAAACACCATCATCGGCAAGCTCTCGAAAGGCTACCGGCAACGGGTCGGCATCGCGCAGGCCATCATTCACAACCCGCCCGTGCTCATCCTGGACGAGCCTACCTCCGGTCTCGATCCCGAACAGCAGCGCGAGGCGCGCCAACTCATCGCCAGCCTCTCCGGGGATCACACCATAATCCTCAGCACCCATATCCTGTCTGAGGTCGAGCAGTCCTGCTCGAGCGTCATCATCATCAATAACGGCGAGATCGTCGCGGTGGATTCGGTCGAAAATCTTCACCACCGCGGCCGCGCCAATGAAATGGTTTCCATCGAGGTCTCCGGCGCCAGTCCCGCCGCCGTCCGCCAGCGCCTCGAACAGGTGCCCGGCGTGGCGCGCGTCATCTCGCGCGATTCCCGCGAGGGCGTTGCGGCTTTCGAAGTCGAGGCTCTCGAAAATGCTTTCCTCCGGCCTCATCTGGCCCGCGCCGTCGTCGAAGCCGGGTGGGACCTCAATGAATTGAAGATGGTCGGCGAATCGCTCGAGGAAATCTTCCTCGAACTCACCAAATCCGAGCGCAAAGAGGGAGAACTGGCGGTAGCGCAATGAGGAACATTCTTACAATCTGCGGCAAGGAATTGCGGGCGTATTTCGCCTCGCCCATCGCCTATCTTCTGATGGCGTTTTTCGGGCTGATATTCGGGTTTTTCTTCTATAGCGCCACGGCGTATTTCGTCAACGCCGGCCTGCGCCAGAGCATGATGGGCAGCGGCGGTCCCATGAGCGTGAACGACTATGTCATCGCGCCCATGCTCGGCAACGCCAGCGTGGTCGGGCTCTTCCTCATCCCGCTCATCTCCATGCGCCTCTTCGCCGAAGAGAAACGCACCGGCACTATCGAGCTGCTCATGACTTCGCCCGTCCGGGATTCGGAAATCATCCTCGGCAAGTGGCTCGGCGCCATGGTCATGTACCTCTGCGTGCTCGCCGTTTCGGCCTGCAACATCGCGCTGCTGTTCGCCTGGGGCCAGCCGGACTGGCGCCCGATTCTCACCGGATATCTCGGCCTCATCCTGCAGGGCGGATGCGTGCTCGCCATCGGAGCCTTCATCTCCAGCACCACGAAAAATCAGATCATCGCCGGCGCCGCCACCTTCGCCGTCTGCCTGCTTCTCTGGGTCCTCAGCTGGGTCAGTTCCTATAACGACGCGGGCTGGGCGCAGGCCGTCGCTTACTGCTCCATCCTCACCCACTTCGAGCCCTTCTCGAAGGGCATCATCGACACCAGGGACATCGTGTTCTACGTTTCCGCAATCTTTCTCGGGCTGTTCCTTACATCCCGTTCTCTCGAATCGCTGAGGTGGAGAGCCTGATGAACAGCCAGTGGTTAAAAGCGCGCCAGACCCGCTACGGCGCTTATCTCGCGCTGTACCTCGTCGTCATCATCGCCGTCATCGTGGCGGCCAACTGGCTCGCCAATCAGCACAACAAGTCGGTCGATGTCACGGCCAACAAGCAGTTCACCCTTTCGCCGGAAACCAAAAAGGTGGTGGGCGAGCTCAAACATCCCCTCACCATCTACTATTTCGACAAGACCGACCAGTTCGAGCATGCCCGGGATCTTCTCGATCGCTACAGGAACCTTTCGGGCCACGTCAAAGTCGATTACGTCGATCCCGACAAGAATCCCATCCTCGCCCGCCAGGAAGGCATGCACAACTACGGCGACATCGTGGTCGATAACGGCGTCAAAAAGGAAACCGCCACCGCGCTCACCGAAGAGCAGCTCACCGGCGCCATCGTTCGGGATCTGAAAAGCGGCGCCCGCAACGCCTGCTTCGTGCAGGGCTCGGGCGAGCACTCGCTCGACGACACCGGCCGCGGCGGCTATTCGAGCTTCAAGGACGCTCTCGAAAAGAACAATTACAAAACCCGCTCCATCTCGCTCATCGAAAAGCCCGATGTGCCGAAGGATTGCAATATTGTTGTCGTCGCCGGCCCGAAGCACGATTATCTTCAGCCGGAACTCGATGCCCTGAAGACTTACGTCCAGAACGGCGGCCACGTCATCGTCAACTTCGACGCCGTCCTGAACCTGGCGGATGAAAAGCTGGGCGATACCCCGAAGCTCGCCGAACTCGTCACCAGCTGGGGCGTCACCCCCAACAACAACGTGATCATCGACCTCAGCGCCGCCAGCCGCCTCTTCGGCCAGACGTCGGCCGTCGTCGGTTCCTACGAGCAGCACCCCATCACGCGCGTCATGGGCGATACCGCCACCGTCTTCCCGCTGGCCCGCAGTCTCGACGTAAAATCTCCGGCCGAGAAGCTGTTCTCTTCCACCGCGGACAGCTACGCCATCACCAACCCGAAGGCCACCATCACGCAGGCCGATCTCGACAAGGCCGCCAAAGGACCTTTCGCGCTCGGCGCGGCGGCCACCATCGGTTCCGGCAACAATGCCGGCCGCGTCATCGTCGTCGGCAGCTCGGAATGGCTCTCGAACACCATGTTCAGCGCGCCCATCGGCAATCGCGATCTCGCGCTCAACATGATGAACTGGCTCACTTCCGATGAGGACCTGATCTCCATCCGGCCCAAAGAGCCCGAAGACCGCCGGCTCCACATCACCGGCTCCGGCATGCGGGTGCTCTTCCTCACCAGCATCGTCTTCCTGCCGCTGATGGCGATTCTCTCGGGTGTTTCCATGTGGTGGAAGCGCCGCTAACCAACGGGAGATA
>DAIDJK010000444.1 GCA_027450225.1 Bryobacterales bacterium
GTGCTACGGGCGCGATCTGGCCCGCGGTACGCCGGTCAATGTCGGCGAGGCGGTGGGCGTCATCGCCGCGCAGTCGATCGGCGAGCCGGGCACGCAGCTGACCATGCGCACCTTCCATATCGGCGGCGCGGCGCAGCGTGGTGCTGAGCAGTCGAATGTGGAGGCGAGCCATGACGGCTCGGTCGCACTCAACAACGTGACCCTGGTGACGAACAGCCAGGGCGTTCCCACCCTGATGAATTACGAAAAGACGTTTGGACCGCGGACCATTAATTCGGTGGTTGCCGGATTCAATCGCGCCGTGCGCCAGGTATTCGCGCAAAACCATAACGTGAACGTCAACCAGCTCTGGGGGGTTGGCTATATGCCGACCACGCCTCGGGATTTCGGTTTTCCGGGCATCTCCGTGACCGGCTATTCCCGCGTGGGCGATGTGGCCTCGCTGCCGATCGACCGCGCTGATAACACCTACGAACTCACGGACAATCTGACGCTGATCCGGGGTAGCCACAGCATCAAGGTAGGCGGAGGCGCGCGGGACCTGCAACTGAATGGATATGTCGAGGTTTACAGCCGTGGTCAGATCAATTTCACTGGCGCGCTCAGCGGTTCGGGAATCGGCGATCTGCTGCTCGGACTGCCCACGCTTGGAATCAAATCCCAGTACACAGGGCCGCAGACCATGCGTTCGAAATCACTGAGCGCTTATGCGCAGGATGACTGGAAAGTCACCCGCAATCTGACGCTCAACCTCGGCGTTCGTTACGAATACGACAGCCCCTCGACCGATCCGACGAATCGCATGTCCACGTTCGATTTCCAGACCGGCAGTCTCGCGCAAGTGGGAACGAACGGCATCCCGCGCTCCGGGATCACGGCGAATCAGACCGGCTACTTCCAGCCGCGCGCCGGTTTTGCCTGGTCTCCGTCCGAACACACGGTGGTGCGTGGCGGCTATGGAATTTACGTCGATTCCGGTATGTTCGTCGTGAATTCCTCGCTGTATTACAATCCTCCTTTTTTCACGATTTCCGTTTATTTCCCGAGCGCGACCTCGCTGATCACACTGGCGAATCCATTCGCAGCGTCCAATGGATTCGTTCCGCCGGCGGCTCTGAGCATCGTGAGTCCGTCGTTCGTACCCGGGTATGTACAGGACTGGAACTTCAACATCCAGCGGGAAGCCACGGGCGTCGGCGTGTTCAGCATCGCTTATGTCGGCTCGAAAGGCACGCATCTGCCGCGCTCGCTGGACATCAATCAGCCCTACCCCGGCGCGGGCTTCATAGCGTCACGCGCCCCATATCCGGCTTACAGCAATATTCTGATGACGGAGAGCGGCGGGAACTCGGAATATGAATCCCTGCAGGTCTCTTTCAACCGGCAGCTCTCGAACCGGTTGTCGGTAATAGCGGCGTATACCTTTTCGAAATCCATTGACGATACTTCCGCGTTTCTGCCCACTTCCGCCGATCAGAACTTTCCGCAGGACAGTCATAACTACCGGCTGGAGCGAGCTCTTTCGAGCTTCGACATGCCGAACCGCGTCACTGCCGCGTTTGTCTATCAACTGCCCGGAAGCGGCCGCTGGCTCAGAAATTTTCAGGCGAGCAGCATCATCACGGCGGAGTCGGGCCAGCCTTTTACCCCGTATCTCTCGTTCGACAACAGCAATACCGGCAATACGGGCGGCAACTTCGGGATCGATCGTCCGAACGTGGTTGGAAACATCGGCCTGGCCAACCCATCGCCCCAGGAGTGGTTCAACGTGCATGCTTTCGCAACTCCGGCGCCCTACACCTGGGGCAATGCGGGAAGGAATATTCTTCGCGGCCCAGGGCTCGCGACTGTGGATTTCTCACTGCGGCGCATCTTCGAAATACGCGAAGGACTACATCTCAGCGCCGAGGCGCAGGCCTTTAATATGCTGAACCGCGCCAATTTCAATCTGCCAAACGCGGTCGCCGATCAACCGCTTACCTTCGGGAAGATCTTTTCGGCCAAAGATCCGCGCCAGCTTCAGCTTGCGCTGCGTCTGACCTACTGAAGAACGCCCGGCCGGTCGCGAGCGGTCAGTGGGTTTGCGCCGCCACGTCCTCGGCTTTGGCTGAGACGGGGCACTGGCGAACGCACGGGAACGTCACCGTGAATGTGGAGCCCGCGCCGGGCGCGCCCGAAACTTCGATCAGGGCTCCGTGCGCACGGGCGATGTTTTCCGCGATCGAAAGCCCAAGACCGTAGCCCTGTCCGGTGCGCGCCTTGTCCGCCCTGTAAAACCGTTTGAAAATGTGCGGCAAATCCGCAGGTTCAATGCCAGGGCCGCCGTCGGAAATCGAAATCGCTGCGCGCGAGTCCGCAACA
>DAIDJK010000445.1 GCA_027450225.1 Bryobacterales bacterium
TCGTTCATTGTGGGCGCAGTTATTTATCAGTGGCGGCGGCGCAGGGACGACGGGACGCCGGCCTGACGCTTAGCAGGATGCGGCCCGCTCCGCGTCGTGGATCTCCTGCAGATTCCACACCCGGAGCGGATCGCGCTGGCGTGACGCGATGGCTTCCACCGAGGCTCTCGCGCCGCTCATCGTGGTGATGCACGGCACGCGGTATGCGACCGCGCTGCGGCGAATCGATTTTTCGTCTTCGAAAGAAAGAGCGCCCGTGGTGGTGTAGATGACCAGTTGAACCGCGCCGGCCTTCAGCATGTCCACCGCGTTCGGGCGGCCTTCGTTCACTTTGAAAACAACTTTGCAGCTGAGCCCGGCGGCGCGCAGAGCCGCGGCGGTACCGCGCGTGGCGACGAGGGAGAAGCCCAGTTCGGCAAAGCGGCGCGCCACCGGCACCACGTCCGATTTGGCGCGGTCGTTCACGCTGATGAAGACGGTTCCCTTGTCCGGCAGCGGCGTTCCGGCGCTCAACTGCGCCTTGGCGAACGCTTCGCCGAAATTCTGGCCGACGCCCATCACTTCGCCCGTAGAGCGCATTTCGGGACCCAGGGCCGGATCGACGCCCGGAAACTTGTTGAAGGGAAACACCGGTGATTTGACGAATTTCAGCGGCACCGGCAGGCGATCGCGATATTCGGTCACATCGCGCAGCTTTTTTCCGATCATGAGCTGAACCGCCAGCTTCGGCAGCGGAACGCCCGTCGCCTTGCTGACGTACGGTACGGTTCGCGATGCGCGCGGATTCACTTCGAGCACGAAGACCTGGCCATCCTTGATGGCATACTGCACGTTCATCAGGCCCACCACTTTGAGCGCCAGGGCCAGTTGCCGGGTGTACGTCTCGATGGTCTCGATTTCCCGCTGCGACATCGAAACCGGCGGCAGGACGCAGGAACTGTCGCCCGAGTGAATGCCGGCCTCTTCGATGTGCTCCATGATGCCGGCGATCAGGACGTCCTGGCCATCGCAGAGCGCGTCAACATCCACTTCAGTGGCGTCTTCGAGAAAGCGATCGATGAGCACCGGGCGGTCCTGCGAGAAAGAAACGGCTTCGCGCATATAGCGGCGGACGCCGTCTTCGTCATACACGATGACCATGGCGCGGCCGCCGAGCACGTAGCTCGGGCGCAGCAGAACCGGATAGCCGATACGGCGCGCAATCTCCGCCGCTTCATCGGCGCTGGTCGCCGTGCCGTTGGCGGGCGCGGGAATTCCGAGATCGTCGAGCAGCCTGCCGAACAGTTTGCGGTCTTCGGCCAGATCGATGCTTTCCGGATCGGTCCCGATGATGGGCACGCCCAGATTCTTCAGCGGCAGCGCGAGCGTAAGCGGCGTCTGCCCCCCGAACTGCACGATCACGCCATCCGGCTTCTCGGTATCGACGATATTGAGCACGTGTTCGAGCGTGAGCGGCTCGAAGTAAAGGCGGTCGCTGGTGTCGTAATCGGTCGAGACGGTCTCCGGGTTGCAGTTGACCATGATCGTCTCGTAGCCGAGGCCGCGAAGCGCCTGGACCGCGTGGACGCAGCAGTAGTCAAACTCGATCCCCTGCCCGATCCGATTCGGACCGCCGCCGAGGATGACGACCTTCCTCTTTCCGGTGTCGGCCTGCGCCTCGCTCTCGCTCTCGCTCTCGTAGGTCGAATACAGGTAGGGCGTGTGGGCGACGAACTCGGCCGCACATGTATCGACGCGCGCGTAGACCGGGCGGATCCCTTCCCTGTCGCGGAGCGCGCGGACGTCGTCCTCGCACGAGCCCCCGAGCTTCGCGATTTGCCGGTCGCTGAAGCCGAGCCGCTTGTATCGCCGCACATCCGCGGGCGAGATCTTCCCGGCGCGAATGTCGCTTTCCGCGCTGACGATGCGCCGGATCTGCGCGAGAAACCATGGGTCGATCGCGGTCAGCTCGTTCAGGCGCTGGTCGGTCACGCCGAAGCGCATCGCGTC
>DAIDJK010000446.1 GCA_027450225.1 Bryobacterales bacterium
GAAGTGAACGATCATTCGGACTGGTATTACAGCTTTGTCTATCCCCGGGAGCGCGAGCGTGGACTGGACTTCAAGGAGGATCTGTATTCGCCGTTCGCGTTGAAATTCGATCTCCGCGCCGGGGAAACGGTTCGGATCGTGGTGAGTACGCTTGACGGGCGGAGGGCGGAGGCGATGGGCGGCGTCTTCGACCGGCCGAAACCGGCTTCGGACAACACTCTTCGTTCGGTACTGACCGAAGCGTCTTCGAAGTTCGTCATTCAGCGGCCAGACGGCGCGCCGACCCTCATCGCCGGATATCACTGGTTCACCGACTGGGGCCGCGACACGATGATCTCGCTGCCCGGACTCGCTCTCGCGGCAAAGCGATTCGATCTCGCGAAACGGATCCTGCTGGAATGGCTGCATTCACTGGACCGGGGGATGCTGCCAAACCGCTTCCCCGACGCAGGCGCCGCGCCCGAATACAACACCGTGGATGCGGCGCTCTGGTTATTTGAGGCGGTGCGGCTCTATGTGGAGAGCAGCGGCGACCGCGCCGCCGCGCGGGACTCTTTCTACCAGCCGCTGGTGAGCGTCATTGACTGGTACACGCGCGGCACGCGTTTCGGAATCCGGTGCGGCGCGGACGGGCTGGTGATCGCGGGCGGCGAAGGAACGCAGCTCACGTGGATGGACGCGATGGTGGACGGGCGGCCCGCAACGCCGCGCCACGGCAAGCCCGTGGAGATTCAGGCGCTCTGGTACAACGCGCTGCGCATCGCCGAAGCGTTTGCGCGCGAGTTCGGCGAAACCGAAGCCGCCGCCGGCTACGCCGCGCGTTCCGAACAGGTTCGGAGCGCTTTCGCGGAGCGTTTCTGGAATCAGCAGGCCGGCTGCCTGTTCGATGTGATCGACCAGCCCGGCAATAATGCGCAGATCCGGCCCAATCAGACGATCGCCATGTCGCTCGGCTACCCGATCGTGGAAGGTGAACGCGCGGCGCGAATTCTGGCCGTGGTGGAGCGCGACCTGCTGACGCCGTTCGGTCTGCGCACTCTGGCGCCTTCCGATCCGGAATACCGCGGGCGCTATGAAGGCGGCGTCCGGGAGCGTGACGGCGCGTATCATCAGGGCACGGTGTGGCCGTGGCTGCTGGGACACTTCATGTCCGCGTATCAGCGCGTTCACGGCGAATTGCGATCCGGCTTGCTGCGGGCCTTCCATTCCCATATTCGCGAAGCCGGACTCGGCTTCATTTCCGAAATCTTCGACGGCGATGCCCCACACCATCCCCGGGGCTGCATCGCGCAGGCATGGAGCGTGGCGGAAGCGCTGCGGCATCTGTGATAAGCTGGCGCGCGGTTTGAATCGGCGGCAACATCTGCAGGCATTGGCGATCGGTTTGGCGGGATCGCGCTTCGGCCGCGCGCAGGAAGATCCGGTACGCGATCACAGCCGCGTGCCGTCCATCTCCGAACTGAAGACCACTTTCGAGTTCGAAGCGGTCGCCTGGGCGAAATTGCCCCGCGCCGCGTACGATTACATGGCTTATGGCGCCGATGGCGAAGTGACGCTGCGGCGCAACCGGGACGTGTTCGACGAAGTGGATCTGATCCCGCGCGGCATCCAGATGGCAGAAGCGCCCAAAACCGAACTGAAGCTCTTCGGCGCCGCGATGGCGTACCCCGTTCTGGTTTCGCCGACGGCGGGGCACAGTCAGTTCTTCGCGGAAGGCGAACTGGCCACGCATCGCGGCGCAACGGCTGCGGGCGCGACCATGATCGTAAGCAACAACTCGACCTATCCGTTCGACAAGGTTGCCGCCGCGGCGAAGGGGCCTGTCTGGGTGCAGCTTTATCCCAAACCGCAACTGGATGCCAACCGGGCGTATCTGGAGAGCGCGCAGGCGGCTGGCGCGCAGGCCGTGGTGGTAACGATCGACCAGCAGGCGTCTTCGTACGAGCGTGCGCTGCACGATCGCAATCTGAGCTACTCGAATCCGGCGATGCGCCGCCCGCCGGCCAGACCGGGCTCGACAAACCCGTACCGGATTTCCGCGTCCCGGCTCTGGTACGAGTGGAAATTATTCGACGAGATCCGCCCGTTCGTGAAGGTTCCGATGCTCGCGAAGGGCATCCTCACCGCGGAAGACGCGAAGCTCGCGCTCGATCACGGCGTGGACGGGATTTATGTCTCGAATCATGGCGGCCGATCGCTCGATTACGATCCTTCCACGCTCGAAGTGCTGCCGGAGATCGTCGACGCCGTAAACGGACGCGCGCCGGTACTCTTTGACAGCGGCATCCGGCGCGGTTCGGATGTTTTGAAGGCGCTGGCGCTGGGCGCGAGCGCGGTTTGTTGCGGGCGCGCGCCGCTCTGGGGATTGAGCGCGTACGGGACGGCCGGAGTCCAGCGCGTGCTTGAAATCCTGCAAACGGAATTCGTGGACGCGATGCGATCCGCCGGCTGTCCGTCACTCGAGGCGATCAATCGGAAAATCGTCGCAGCGCAGTATTCGTAGCCATGCCCGTTCCCCGCCTCATCGGAGAGCCGCCCGGACGCATCGCGCCCGTCGCCGAGCTGATAAACACGCTGGAATTCGAGGAAATGGCGAAGCGCAGTCTGCCCGCGGCGGTATTCGCCGGGATCGCCGATTCCGGCCCGTCCGGTCCGGACAGAGACGCGTTCGACAGGATCGCCTTCCGGCCGCGCCTGATGGTGAACACAACAGCTCTCGACCTCACCACGAACCTGTTCGGCCGCGAGATGTTCGCGCCCATCATCATCGCGCCGGTCCCGCAGCAAAACCGGTTGCACGCGGAGGGCGAACTGGCGATGGCGCGTGGAGCAGCGGCGGCCCGGGCCGTGATGATCGCGCCCGCCGATTCGACTATCCCGATCGGGAAGATCGCGGCGGAATCGAAGGCGGATATCTGGATCGAGGTCAATGCCGCGGGCAATCCGGACGCCGCGCGGGAAAAGACGCTCGGCGCGGGCGCAAGGCCAATTTTTCTCAGCCCCGGCGCGTGGGACTGGACTGCGATCGATCAGTTCCGAAAGGGACTGGATGCGCCGCTTGTCTTACGAGGGACATTCAGCGCCGAAACCGCCAAAGCAGCGGCCGATCGGGGCATTGCCGTCGCAGTTTCCAGCCGGGCCATGGAGGTTCTGCCTGCGATGTCGGAAGCGGTTGCCGGGAAAGTGCCGTTGCTGGCGCAGGGCAGCTTCCGGCGCGGCGCGCATGTGCTGATGGCGCTTGCGTTGGGCGCGAACGCGGTGCTCATCGGCCGGCCCGCGGCGTGGGGACTCGCGGCCTACGGACCCGACGGAGTCCAGCGGGTTATCGAAGTGCTTCAAACGGAACTCGCGCGCGATATGGCGATGTGCGGCCGGCCGAACATGGCATCGATCGACCGATCCATCGTCAGAGTGCGCCAGCGCCGCGCCGTATAGTTCTCAACGCCTGATTCTCAGCGCCGCGAAGGCCAGACCACGCCCTCGTCTTTCTTCGTTACCGGCGCGAGGCCGCGATACACGAACTTCTGGATGCGCTGTCCGCGATATGTCTCGGTGGTGAAGATGTTCCCCTTCGAATCCGTCGCGATGCTGTGTACGGCGTAAAACTCGCCGGGCTGGCGGCCGCCATCGCCAAAGCTGGTCAGTTCCTCGAGCGTATTGCGGTCGAGAATGTGAATCTTCATGTTCGAGCCGTCGGCCACGTAGATGTATTTCTGCTGCGGGTCTTTTGACAGCGCGATATCGAAAACCGATCCGTCGCCGAGAGTGTTTTTCTCAATGAACTTTTCTTTGACGAATGTGCCGTCGGTTTTGAAAACCTGGATGCGATCGTTGGTGCGGTCACAGACGTAGAGATTCCCGTCGTTGGCGAGCACCACGCAGTGCACCGGGTTGCGGAACTGCTGGGCCGGCGGATCGCTCGGATTGTAAGGCGGCATCGGCGTATCGTCCGGCCTGTGCCCATATGCGCCCCAGTAGCGCTTGTATTTTCCGGTATCGGCATCGAAGACGATCACGCGGCGGTTGCCGTAGCCATCGGCCACGTAGAGTTCGTTGGTCTTCGGATCCACCAGCGTCTTCGCCGGCAGCCGCAGGTTGGAGGTATCGTTCGAGCCCTTGCTCTCGTTCGGCTTGCCGATCTGCATCAGGAACTTGCCGGTCTGAGTGAACTTCAGCACCATGCTGTCGTGCACCGGCCCGACCGCGCCCATCTTGCTTTCGTCGGCAGGCATCGCCGCGGGCTGATTTCCACGCCCATTGCCGCCAATCCAGACGTTGCCCTTGTAATCCACATCGATGCCGTGATTCGACGCGGGCCAGTCATAGCCGGGGCCGGGACCGCCCCAGTGTCCGATGAGATTGCCCTCTTCATCGAATTCGAGCACCGGGGGCGCGGCGGCGCAGCAATCCGCCGCCACCGGCTTCATGGTGAGGTACTGTTCCTTGGCCTCGAGGGAGCCCGCGCGGTGAATCATCCAGATGTGATCGTTCGAATCGGCCGTTACGCCGATCACGGAACCGATCACCCAATGGTTCGGCAGCGGCTTCGGCCACAGCGGATCGACTTCGAAACGCGGCGCCTGAGGGCCGCTGGCGGCCGCAGCCGCGCGCTTTTCCAGCATTGCCGTGGTTACAGCAAGTCCCGCTGAAACCGCGAAGAATGTGAACACCGCCAAACGTTGCCGGGTCATCCGGATAGCCTCCGATGCGAGTAGCTTATGATATTCGATTCGTTCGAGGCTGACAAACGTGGTGGCATAAGGTGGTGGCGTTCATATTCGCGCTGGCGGCGCTGCTCGCCGCTCCGGCTTTGTCGGCGGCGCACGATATTCCGAGCGACGTGACCGTGCAACTGCTCGTGAAGCCACACGCCGGCGGCCTCTCCGTGCTGATCCGCGTGCCGCTGGCCGCCATGCGTGACGTGGATTTCCCGCTTACGCCCCAGGGCTATCTCGATACCGATCGGCTCTCGCCGCAACTTGCCGGCGTGGCGAAAGTGTGGCTTGCCGAATTTATCGATGTCTATGAAAACGGTTCGAAACTGCCGCGGGCAAACGTGGTCGCGACGCGCCTGACGCTTCCTTCGGACCGGTCGTTCACTTCGTATCGGGATGCGCTGAAGCTGTTTGCCGCGCCGCCGCTGCGAACCGGCGCGAACGTCTCCTGGAGCCAGTTGTTCTTCGACGTGGACCTCGAGTATCCGGCCGGTTCGCCGTTGTCGCGCTTTTCGATAGACCCGCGCCTCCGCCATCTGGCGGCGCGGGAAGTGACTGTGCTTCGATTCGAGCCGCGCCCGGGCGTTGAACGCGACTTCGAATTTCAGGGCAACCCGGGCATCGTTCCGCTGGACCCGACCTGGCATCAGGCCGCGCTGCGCTTCATCCAGCTCGGCTTCGAGCACATCCTGGATGGAACGGATCACCTTCTTTTTCTCTTCTGCCTCGTGATCCCGCTGCGCCGCTTCCGGCCGCTGCTGGCGGTAATCACGGCCTTCACGGCCGCCCACTCCATCACGCTGATCGCTTCGGCATTCGGGCTTGCGCCATCCGTGCTCTGGTTTCCGCCGCTGATCGAAACGCTGATCGCGGCTTCCATCGTCTGGATGGCGCTCGAGAACATCGCGTCCGTGAAGGTGAATCACCGCTGGATCATCGCGTTCGGATTCGGCCTGGTGCATGGCTTCGGCTTCTCGTTCGCGCTGCGCGAAACGCTGCAGTTCGCCGGTTCGCACCTGCTGCTGTCTTTGCTGTCGTTCAACTTTGGCGTCGAACTGGGGCAACTGACCGTCCTCGCCGTCATGATCCCCGCATTGCGGCTGCTGTTCCGGTATGTCGTGGAGCCGCGCATGGGAACGATCATCCTTTCGGCGTTCATCGCGCACACCGGCTGGCACTGGATGCTGGACCGCGGCGCGGTCCTTCGCCGCTACAGCTTCGAATGGCCCGCCCTGGACTGGCAACTCCTGGCGACTGTCGCGGAATGGACGCTGGTCGCGTGGATCGTTGCGGGCGCGGCGTGGCTCGCCATCCGATTCTTCCGGCCACGGCCCGCGCGCGCGGAATCCTGAACCGACGGCGCCCGGCCGTGGCGCTTCATGCGCGCCGTTCCAGTACCAGCGCGGTCACGGCCTTTCCCGGCGGATTCCTTCCAATGGCCGGCTCGTATGGAAGTACCGCTGATACGCCTCGATCCAGTTCACCGCCAGATCCCGCTGAGCGGTAGCCAGATCCAGCGATCCGGAACATACGCGCTCCCGAAGATAATCCTCCAGCTGGTCTTTCACGCGCGC
>DAIDJK010000447.1 GCA_027450225.1 Bryobacterales bacterium
TCGAGTTGGCCGGCCGGAATGCGCGGATGGAACGGATGTATGGCGATGGCGAGCAGGGCGGCTGAGACCGCTGCCCACGCAGTGAATCGCCAGGGCGTACGCACCAGACGCCACGCGGCCCAGACGAGGGCGGCGCTGAAGACGACAGCAAGCCAGAACGGCGGCCCCGGGATGCGCCAGTCCGGTTCCCAACGGGCATGAATGCCGACGGCCCATTTCGACAAGGACAGCAGCCAGGCGCACGCGACCGCCAGCAGATGTGAGTTGGTGAGGATGGCAGTGAAGCCCAGCGGGACTGCAACGCTGAGGATGGGCACCACCAGCACGTTGGCGGAAAGACCGGAAAGAGAAAGCCGGTGGAAGTAGAAAACCATCGGCAGAGTAAGACCGAGTTGGATGAAGAAGGAAGCTACAACCATTTCCCACACGAACAGGACGATGCGGGCGATGCCGGTAACCAGCCAGGCCGCAATGCGGGGCGGGATACGGAGGAGCTCCAGTGTGCGTATGAGCAGCCGCAATTCGATGCGGAACTGCGCGGCGCGCGGGGCGAGACGAATATCGCTGCGCTGGTCCTCAAGACGGGAGACGCCGGAGGACAGCGGGCCGGAAGTATGGTCGAGGACAGGGATGACGAAAGCGCCGATGAGAGCAACGGCGCCGAACGATAACTGGAAGCTGGCGTCGAATAACTGCTCAGGGTCAATGACGATGAAGGCCAGCGCGACAATGGCGAGGACATTCAACAGCCGCGCCTTGCGATAGAAGATGCGGCCCAGGGCAAAGACCGTCATGCCGGCAGCCGAGCGAAGTACCGGCGCCTGCCAGCCTGCGACGCCGGCGTAGAGCCAGGCCATGCCGCCGGTAAGGAATGTGGCGAGCGCAGGTGGAGCGCCGACCAGCCGAAGAATGAAAAGCAGGACGGCCGCGAGCACGGCAACGTGACCACCCGAGATAACCAGCGCGTGAAAGGTTCCCGTGGAACGGTAGTCTTCCGTCCATATACGTTCCAGACGCGCCGTGGCTCCGATGAGCAGGCCCTGCATCATGCCATCGGTAGAAGGATCGTTCCTGTAGAGATCGTCGAGGCGCCGCAGGGCGGCTGTGCGAACGGCGAAGATGACGCGCGCGGCGGGGTTGCCGCAGTGGCCGGGTTTCGTGCGCAGGGTTGCGGCGTCGCCGGAAGCGGTCCAGTAGATCTGCTGGCGCGCGAGATAGTGGACGGCGTCGAAGGCGCCAGGATCATCGTAGTTATGCGTGGTTCTTGCTTTGCCTGTGAACTCGACATAGGAACCGTAAGAAACATCGGGAAAGACGGCGGCGCCTTTCGAATAGAGCGTGACTTGCAATCGCGCGCCGGGGGCTAACTCGAGGATAAATTTCTCGCGATCCGGTCCGGTGAGCGCGGGATCGACAACGCAGCCTTCAAAGATTACGGGAGTATTGTCCGGGACGGACAGGGTGGGTGGCGCCGTGATTTGTTTCCAGCCGGCGAGCAGGATGCCGGCGCCAAACAACGCGGCGCAGATGGAAGCGTAAGTTGCGCGAGGCGAATGTAAGGCGAACGCTACAAGAGCAAGCAGGCAGAGAGCGCAAACTGCGGATGCGACGGGCGGGCCGTAGCAGTGCGACGTACGGCCAGCGGCAACGCCCAACGCGACAAACAAAGCGGGCAGCAGCAGCGGCTCGCGGAAACGCACATGGAATTAGTTCGTTTGTGCGGCGGAATTCTCTGTGAATAAAGGACTAAGCAGCAGCGGGGCCGGAAAGAAGGCGAACGGATCTGGCGTCGAGCTGTTCCAGCCACGCAAGCACCACGAAGGTTTTGTGGGCGCGATCATCCGCATCCCGCCATCTGTCGAAAACATCGGCATCGAAGAATTCGGGGAGCAACCCGTAGGAAGTTATCTTACGGCCGTAAGAATTCTCAATGGCGCAGGCGCCCTGGAACTCCGCGATGCAGGTTAGTTCATCACGAGAGAGTCCACTGAGGAATTCGAACGCAGATGAGCGATTTACCGGGGTTGTGGTGCTGAGGAGAGCACCGATAAGGGAAGAGCGTGCGGCGACAGCGGCCAAAGTTAGCTCCGGAGGTACGGATGAATACCTCTGAATTTATTATCCCGGTACTGAACGTGAAAAGCAAGAGCTGTCACTCAACGTGTCGCAACGAAATGCGCTCGAGTTCCGAGGATCACAAAGCAGCCGCAGGGGAAGGACGGGTCACCCGCCTGCGTCCCTCCCGCAGGAAATAAGTGGAATTCAGCGACCTAAGCGTTAACTTCGAGCTAAATTCTGCCCATGAGTAACAGGATCACGATGATGAGAAGTACAAGCCCGAGTCCGCCGCTGGGATAATAACCCCAACCCCGGCTGTAGCCCCACGTTGGAAGCGAGCCCAGCAGCGCAAGAATCAAAATGATAATCAGAAGTGTTCCAAGCATTACAATCCGCTCCTTTCGAGGAGACTGAGTGCAATCGAAATGCCCGGACGTAGTCCGAACGGAGCCAAAGCCCGTTGAGGCGGGCTATAGCTCACTGTTCGGGACCCAGGACCCGGCTGAAGCAAAGACTGATTGAGTCGGGGATGCGCCCTGATCACGCGCCCCGCACAGAAGTAGCGCGGGCGGACTGGACAGCCAGAAATTCCAGTTGCTCCGCACGACTGGCCGCGGTGTGACAACGTCTGGCGCGCGCACGGGCGGCTGCGCCGACGCGGGCGAGGTCGCCTGGAGCGAATGCCAGATACCGCAGCGCGTCTTCGGTGGAATGCGCGATCAGAATCTCCTTGCCGGGCTTGAAGAAATCTTCGATGCCATCCCAGTGGTCGCTGATGACGGGGGTACCACATGCGGCGGCTTCAAACAGCCGCACGCTGGGCGAGTAACCCGCACGAACCATGTCCGCCCTTGTTACGTTCAGCGTGACGCGTTGAGAGTTATAGAAGGCCCTGTGCTGTCCGGGCGCGAGATGCTGGAGGCGTTCGACATTCCGTGGCCATTCGATTTCCGGGGGATAAAGGGGGCCTGCCACAACGAAGCGCGACTGCGGCATCCGCTTTGCCGGTTCGCAAAGAAGCTGCTCTACGGCCGGCTGCCGGTCCGCGCTCCAGGTGCCGATGTAACCCATGAGCCACTGTTCGGGCGCAGGTTCCGGGAAATAAAGAGCCGGATCGAAGGAACAATAGAGCGCGTGAGCCGACGGCGATCCCCAGTCTTCTTCGATGGTCCGGAGAGTGGGACCGCCGGTAAAGGACAGGTAGAGATCGTAGAGCGGGATCTGGCGAGGGTGAAGGTATTGGTAATCCCCGCGTGAAAGTCTGGCGAGAGTTACCGGCGTATCGATGTCGTAGAAGGCTGTGACGCCCTGGGCGGTTCGAAGAACGAAGTCTCCCACAGCAATGCCATCGGGGACATAAGACCCTACGATCACCATGTCTGCCGCGGCGATTACCGGCGAGAAGCGGGCGACCAGATCGTCCAAACCGTAATAGAGCGCGGTACGGCCATAAGGTGGATTGGGCAGGTCACGATTATCGGCGTACCAGGGGACATCCCGCTCAAGGAAAGTAACGTCGTGGCCGCGCGCGGTGAGTTCGCGCATCAGCGCGCGATAGGTAGTGGCGTGGCCATTCCCCCACGACGAGGTGATCGACAGGCCGAGGATCGTGATCTTCATCGGACCGCCCCCGAGGCCGATGCGTTCGAGTCGAACGAGGCGGCGAGTACCTGTTCGAGGAGCTTCGCCCGGTGATCGTAAGTGTGATGCGCGAGGATGCGCCGGCGGGCGGCTTCGCCGATAGCAAGGGCGCGCTCCGGGGTGAGATCGCGAATGGTTCGGGCGACGTCCCCGGCATCGCGGACGACGATGATTTCAGCATCGGGTTCGAGGAAAAGATCGATGCCGGCCCATTCGTCGGTGAGAATGCAGGCGCCTGCGCCCGCCGCCTCGAAGACGCGCGTGGCAGGCGAGAATCCGACGCGAGCCATGCTGTCGCGCGCGATGTTGAGGATGGCTTTGGCCGAGCAATTGAACGCATTGTGATCGGCCGTGTAAACGTGGCCGGCCCAGCGCACATTGGGGGGCAGCGGCTTATCCGCCCAGCCATTGCCTCCGAGCAGAAATTGCGCATCGCAGAGAGTGGCGGCGCGCAGAAAATATTCATCCACACGCGCTTCGCGATCGGGCAGGCGATTGCCGAGGAAGCTCAGATCGCACAGGAACCGCGGGTCGGGCGGCACGGGATGGTGGGTTTCCGGATCGAGCGCGTTGTAGATGGGAACGCATTCCCTTGCGCCCAGCCGGCGATAAGCGGCAACCACGGGATCGCCGCCACCATAGGTGAAGATCAGGTCGAAGCGGGGGATGAGATCGAGATAAGGATCGCGCGGATTGCTATGGACTCGTTCCAGCGTGGCGGGAGCATCCACGTCAAGAAACGCGACGAGGGCTCCGGGCTTACGGATGCCGAATACGCCGGCTTCGAGGTATTCGTCCCAAAGGCCGACGCCGCTGCATTTGATGATGAGATCGGCGCCGGAAGCGAGAAGCAGGGCGCGATCCACCTGAAGCTGGTCCTCTGCGGGATAGATGACGGAGCGAGCCCAGGCGGGATCCGGAATGTCGCGATGTTCCTTGCGATGGTAAGCGTCCGGCTCATAGAACGTGATTCGATGGCCGCGGCGGGCGAGTGCGCGGATGAGTCCGCGATAGTAAGTGGCGGCGCCGTTCCAGTACGCCGATATGAGGCTCGAGCCGAAGAAGGCAATGTCCAGACGTTCCATCCCGCGTTTCTCTTATGAGCCGGCTCCCGTTGTAACTTTTTGATGCACGACTTCGGCGTCAAGCTCGGCGCAGATGCTCATGAGTTCGTCTACACGGTGAGCGCAACTGTGGCGCGTGGCAATGGCGTCGAGTCCGGCCGCGGCAAGTTCGGCGCGCAGGTCGGGGTTGCCGAGCAGGAGCTTCATGTTTTTCTTCATCTCGGCGCCGTCGCGCGCGGTGAGATATTCGCAGCCGGCGGAGAAAAGGCGATCGATGTCGGTCCAGGGCGCGCTGATGAGCGGAATGCCGCAGGCGAGCGCCTCGAACATGCGGATGGTGGGAATGCCGGGAAGCGACTCAGCGTAAGGGCGGCGCGGAACGTGAACGGTGATGGAAAAGTGGCCGAAGACTTGCGGCGCGCGGTAATTCGGGGTCCATCCGGCGTACTCGATGCCGTAATCGCGCAGCATCTTTTGCGCCTGTTCGGGATAGCGGACTCCGTAGATGCGGGCGCGGAGGCCGAGTTCGCGCACAGGATCGAAGAGAAATTCCTTCAGCTCGCTGGTGCGCTCGTCGTCTCCCCAGTTGCCGATCCAGACGACATCGCCTTCGCGTTCGCCGGGAGCAGGCTTGAAGACGCGCGTATCGGCAGCTTCATGCCAGATCCAGGCGCGCTTCGCCCAGCGCTGTTGCAGGTAGAGATCGCGCAGGATGCGGCCGAAGGCGAGCACGCCGTCGTAATTCGAGAGCTGATAAGCGGACATGGAAGCGGCATCGGTTACGGCGCGATGGTGCGTGGCGTGAAAGAACAGCTTGTAACGTCCGCGACTGGCGCGATGTTCACCGATGCGGGCGACGAGCGCGTGGCTGTTCCATTCGTGGACGATGACGAGGTCGGCGCCGGCGAGAGCCTGGTCGAGATCGAGATCGGACTCCCGATAGAGGCGGCTTTCGATGAGGGGATAACTCTGGCGCCAGCCTTCGAGCGCTTCCGGGCCGTATTCCATCTCGAGATTCGCGGCGCTCCAGGCCCCCTCGGGCTCGTAGATATCGACGGCGTTGCCGCGGGCGATCAGTTCAGTGGCGACGCCGCGAAGGAAGTGCGCGTTGCCGTGGTTCCAGTCAGAGCGGATGGAGTGGCAAAACAGGACGGCGCGCATCGGGACCGTCAGGCCATCCTTTGATTGAGCCTGCGCGCGGCGATACGCCCCAGCATAAGCAGAGCGCGCATCTTCGGTGATTTGAGGTTCGGCAGGCTCCAGCCGGGTTTGGAATGACGATTCTGGCCGGGCTTCGGCAGAACGAGACCGCCGACCAGGCCCATCAGATCCTCGGTGAGGCCCGGCGCTACGCCATGGAGCTTCGCGATAAGACTGGCGGGCGTGGTGAGAACCTTTTCCGCGTCGCCGCGCTTGACTGCGGAGACGATCTGGCGCGCGGCGCGTCCCGCGTCCATACTCATTCCCGGCATGCTGGAAGAGACGCTGAACCAGGCGGACTCGGCTTCGTGATCGCCCTTGAATTCGGCCGCGTTATACGAGCCGGTACGCATGAGCCCCGGCGCGATGGTGGTGACGGTAACGCCCGTATTCGCGAGTTCCGCGCGCAGGCCTTCCGAGAAGCCGGCGGCGGCGTACTTGGCGCAGGTATAAGGGACCAGATGCGGCACCCCGACCCTGGCGCCGATGGAAGTGATGTTGACGATGCGGCCGCTGTTGCGCGCGAGCATGGCCGGCAGCAGACTCATGGTGGGATAGACGGTACCCCAGAACATGACCGCCATGGCGTCTTCGAAATCGCCAATGGTCATGGCCTCAATGGGACCAACCTGAATCAAGCCGGCGTTGTTGACGAGGATGTCGATGCGTCCCCAGCGCGCTTCCACGTCCTCGATCATCTGTTCGACGTCGGCGCGTTTGGTCACATCGCAGCGGACCGTCATCACATCGCGGTGGGAAGCGGAGACTGCTCCGCGCCGGGCGCGGCGTGAGAGATCTGCGCTTGCCCGCGCCAGTTCTTCTTCATCGCGCGCGCAAATCGCCACGTGGCAGCCTTCGCGGACGAAGCGGCGGGCGAGCGCGAGGCCGAGACCGCGCGAACCGCCGGTGATGAGGACCGTGCTGCCCGAAATGTCTTCTTCTTTCGAACGCAGATAAAGTTCGCGGGCGACCAGGCCCGCAGCGACGCCGGTTGCGGCCACGGCAACCTTTGTTTTCTGATTCATCGTTATGGCCTCAACACGACTTTAATGCAGCCATCGCGCGAGTCAAACGTGGAATAGGCTTCGGCAGCCTCTTCGAGCCGCATCCTGTGTGTGATCACGAACGAGGGGTCGATTTCGCCCTTCTCGATGCGGTCGAGGAGCGGCTTGACATAGCGGTGCACGCTGGTCTGACCCATGCGGAAGGTGAGTCCTTTGGCGAAGGCTACGCCAAGAGGGAATTTGTCGATGAAACCTCCGTAAACGCCCGGAATGGAGACCTTGCCCCCTTTTCTGCAGGCCTGGATGGCCTGGCGGAGCGCGTGCGGGCGATCCGTTTCGAGCTTGAGGGCGGATTTGGCGTAATCGTAAACGGCATCGGCCGTGTTACCGTGCGCTTCCAGACCGACGGCGTCGATGCATGCGTCCGGACCGCGCCCGGCGGTCAGCTGTTTCAGACTTTCCTCGACATCCGTCTCGGAGAAATTGACGGTTTCGGCTCCTGCCTTGCGCGCCAGTTCGAGCCGGGCGGGCTGGTCGTCGATGGCGATGACGCGCGCGGCGCCGAGCAGGAAAGCGCTGCGGATGGCAAACTGGCCCACGGGGCCGCAGCCCCAGACCGCGATCACATCGCCCGGCTGGATGTCGCAGTTCTCGGCGGCCATATAGCCGGTGGGAAATATATCGGTGAGGAACAGCGCGTGCTCATCGCTGACGCTGTCCGGAATTCTGACAGGACCCACATCGGCGAATGGGACGCGAACATACTGAGCCTGGCCCCCTGCGTAACCGCCGAAGATATGTGAGTAGCCGAACAGGCCGGCGGAGCTGGAGCCATAAAGCTTCTCAGCGGCGCTGGCGTTCGGGTTCGAGTTATCGCAAAGCGCCGTCATGCCGTGCTGGCAGAAATAGCAACTGCCGCAGGCGATGCAGAACGGGACCACAACGCGGTCGCCGCGCTTGAGGTTCGGGACGGCGCTGCCGACTTCGACAACCTCACCCATGAACTCATGGCCGAGCACGTCGCCGGATTGCATACTCGGAATTACGCCGTGATAGAGATGGAGGTCTGAACCGCAAATGGCGGTGAGAGTGATTTTGACGATCGCGTCCCGGGCGTTTAGGAGCTTCGGCTCGGGCACGGTTTCGACGCGGACGTCCTTCTTGCCATGCCAGCAGACGGCTTTCATGAATTGTCGGTCCCCTTAGTGGGTGTAGGCAGGCGAATCGCTCGCCGGAAAGCTTTCGGCCGAGGCGGTGGAAACTCTCTCGGCATTACGCTCTTTTTGTTGCTGTGACTGGCTTGCGGACGCGCCGGTAGGCTGGCCCGCGGTGGTGGGAACAACGCCGGCCTCAAGGCGAGTCTTGAGTCGCTTCAGGTCCTGATGGATCTGCTGTGACGGTTCCTGACCGAAGAGTCTGGCGAAAAGGGCGCCGACCTGTCCCGCCGGAGGGTTGTACTGGAGCCTGACGCGAACTTCGGTTCCGCGGCCGCCCTCAGCGTCATGGAAGGATACGGAGCCGGCGTTCTGAACTTCGGAGCCATCCAGTGAACGCCATCCGATGCGCTCATTCTCTTCTTCATTGACGATCTCGGCATCCCACTGGACAACGCGACCACCAGGTCCGCGAACCACCCAGTGAGAACGCCGGCCGGCATCGAACAGGCGAACGGATTCGACATGTTCCATGAATGCCGCCAGGTTCTCGAGATTGCGCCAGAACTGATAGACCTCGCTTCGCGGGCGATTGATCGTAATGGACTCGTCGACGCGAATGCCAAGTTCGTAAGGCACGCTGATGTTGCGGCCCTGGCCGCGGTCCGCTGTGCGGATGCCAAGTGTCTGGTACGTGTAGCAGAAGCCCGTGACGCCGCGGCGCAGCAGGGCAAGCGAAAGAAAAGCGGCCGTACCGCCGATCAGACCCTTCTTCCGAACTCCCCACGTGAGCAGCGCCGCGCCGGCCGCAAATGACGCGGCTCGTTCAGCCCGCCCGACGTTTGGGGTGGTGTAGTGGCGAATGATATCCATCGTTGGCGTCCTCGTATGCGACAGAGTTAGCACTTTCGCAGCCAAAACAATTCGTTGTGAATCAGGAATGCCTCGGCTGGAGACCGTGGGCGGCGGGCGCAGTTGACTGCGAGACGGTTTTTCGCGAGCGCTCGGCATATACGTGAGTAAATTCGGCGCCCAGAAGAAAGACCTGTGATGAGTAATACACCCAAAGAAGAAGGACGACAAGCGAACCCGCAGCGCCATAGGCCGAGCCTACACTCGCTTTGCCCAGATACATGCCGATGAGGAATTTCCCGAGATCGAACAGAAGGGCAGTGAACAGGGCGCCGATGACCACATCCCGGTAATCAATGTGTTTCTCGGGAACGAATTTGTAAATCAGGCCGAAGAGGAATGCCGTAACCACAAATGTGATGAGAAAATTCGCGGTTTCGAGTACCGGAGCAGGAATGGGAATAATTTTCGAGAAGTACGATCCCATTGCGATGATGATCGCGCTGACGGCAAGGCTGACGACCAGAAGGAACCCGATGGCCAAAACCATGGCGAAAGAGAAGAGGCGCGAGCGAACGAGACCTTTCAAACCGGCGTCCACGTTCGGATCCACGCCCCAGATCAGATTGAGGGTCTGGCGGAGTTGGATGAACACGCCAGAGGCGCCCAGCAGCAGGACCACGAATCCGACAATGCTTGCGGCGATGCCGGTGGCGGGATGATAAGCGGCCTTGAGCATGGTTTGAACTGTCGAGGCCCCCTGATCGCCGACCAGATTGCGAATCTGATAGAACACCTGGCCCCGCACGGCCGCCTTACCGAAGAAGAACCCGGCCACCGCCACAACGACGACCAGCAGCGGCGCAAGCGAAAGGATGGTGTAGAAGGCGATGGCGGCGCCCTGGCTGGTATCGTTGTGATCCAGCCAGTCGTTGATCGCCTTCCGGATGTCTGAGAAGCGCAGGTGGAAATCGAGCTGCATCGTCGTAACCAGGCGGCTAGACCGTCTGCGTTTTGCGCGCGAGTTCGGAGAAGGTGTTTAGCATCTCCCGATTGAAAGCGGGAATGTCACCCGGCTGCCTGCTGGTGACCCAGTTGAAATCGCATGCAACTTCACGATCCACCCAGTGCCCTCCGGCGTTGCGAACATCATCCTCGATGGTGTGATAGCCGGTGAGAGTACGGCCTTTTACAAGACCTGCAGAGATCAGGATCCACGGCGCGTGGCAGATGATCGCCATTGGTTTTTTATCCTCGTCGAAGGAGCGGACGAACGTGAGTACATCATGATCGGCCCGCAAGGTATCGGCGTTCAGAGCGCCGCCGGGCAGCAGAAGAGCGTCGTAATCATCGGGCCGGGCGTCTTTGACGGCCTTCTGAGCATTCACCTTTTCGCCTTTGTCGTGATGATTGAAGCACTGGAATTCGCCCGGTTTCAGTGAAAGAATTTCCACCTTTGCGCCGGCCTGGCGAAGCGCTTCGACGGGTTTCAGCAGTTCGGGTTGTTCCACGCCGTCTGTCGCGATGACGGCCACTCGTAAGTCTTTTACATCAGGCATGCTCTGGAGGATGCAGTTTCTCTTCCAGAGCAAGTGAGTACGGAGCGGCAGGCCGACAAATAGCTTTCGGCCTGAGCAGACGACCCGAAACGCCGGGCGCGCACGCCCGCGGCTTGGGCGAGATCGCGCCGGAGATGGTCGCTCGATATGAGCTGATTCAGCGCAGATGCAGCCGATTCGACGCTCCGGGGATCGAAGAAGATCGCCGCGCCGGACCAGAGTTCGCGCAGAGATGGAATATCCGACAGCAAAAGAGCGCAGCCTGATAGCGCAGCTTCAAGAGGAGCCAGTCCAAAAGGCTCGTACAGGGCGGGGTGGCAGAAGATGGCCGCCTGCGACATGAAGCGGAGAACTTCAGAGTGGGGCAGCAGTCGGGGCGATCCGGCGAGAACGACGGGCCAGGGGATCCGGCGCCTCAAGCTTTCGAGCAGCGGCAGATTTTTGGATTCGTCGCCGAATCGGGCGGCAGCGAAGACGAACGGGTGGCGCCCGTGGTCTGTGAGAGGCGCGACCGGTTCTGAAGCGTTGGGGATGACGGCGGTTTGAGCGACCGGACCGTGTTCTTCGATCAGGGCGTCCCGCATGGCGGCTGTGGGCGCAATGACAAGGTCTGCGCCGTCGAGTCCCGCGCGTACGCGCCTGCGGTATTCGCTCCACTCCGGTGGCGCAGGCTGACGGTGGACGGCGCGCCACCAGGAGCAGACGCACGAATGGGCAACGAGGATCTTCGGAACGCCGAAATCAATAGCCGCATGAGAGTAGCCGTTCAGATGCACGACATCCGGCTGCTCACGCCTTGCCAGAGTCAGAAGCCAATCGCCCGCGGCATCGACATCCGGCCACGGGTCCGGCATCCATTCGAGGCGGTACGGGGCATGGTGAACTCTGATATCGCGCGGAAGAGATTCAGGCGGAGGGCCCATCACGGCCAGGGCGCATTCGACCTCCCTTTGCCGCAGGGCGCGCGCGAGAGTCAGTGAGTACGTCCAGACGCCGCCGACCGCATCGGCGGTCATCAGGACGCGCATCGTGTCTCTAATTGCACTAACTGCTGCGGGCGCTGTTCCTGAATGTCACTGAAGGATTCATTGGCGCCGAGGTAGTCATCGACGGCGCGTTCCCATGCCTGCTCATCCGGCAGTCCCCAGCGGCGCGTGTATTCGGGGGAGCCGGGATAAGCGAACAATGGCACCGGTTCATTAGCCCAGACGCCCCGAGCGATCAGATGCTGGCGCCATGCCTCAATCGCGCCGGGATCGTCCTGATCCATCGAAAGCAGATTGGCCTGCACGAAGGGAACGCGATCCCGTGCGTAGATCAGACGATCGGCCAGGTCATCCGTGCTGAGGCGGCACTTTTTGTCCAGCAGCGCGCGGCCCTCCTCGGAAATACTTTCGACGCCGGCTTCGATCGAAACACAGCCGGCGCGGCCGAGCAGATCGATCAGGTCACGATTCCAGAGGTCGATGCGGGTCTGTACGCCGAATTTCAGAGTGCGTTCGGCAAGAGCTTCAAGCAGCGGCTTGTGCGGAAGGAAGATTTCGTCAATGAAGTAGATGTACTCCACGCCTTGGGCGATGAGGCCGTCGATTTCTTCCAAAACTATGCCGAGCGGGCGGCGGCGGTAATCGTTGCGGAAGTTTTCTTTTGCGCAGAAGGTGCAGTGATAGGGACAGCCGCGCGAGAATTCGACTTCCGCGCCGGGACCTTGCGGGGCCGCTTCAAAACGATGGTGGTGGTGCAGGTGACGCGCGATGGCGCTGCCAGGCCAGCGAATCGCGGGCAGCGCGGTCATGTCGGTGGCGTGAGGCGCGCCGCGGACGTTTCCATCGAAGCAAACCGAATCGAGAACGTTCCAATCCCCGGCGAGCTGGGGAAGAATGTCTTCGCATTCTCCAAGCACGGCGAGATCCGCGCCGAGCTTCCGCAGAGTGGTGAGCGGCGTGGTGGACGCATGGGGACCGACGACAACAATCCTGCCGCCGCAGCCGCGGACGGCACTCCCGATGGCATCGATCATGAGCCGCGGAACACGCAGTTCAGGCGGCGCGCAACGCCAGAAGAGATAACTCGGGGCAGTGGTGACCACCGCCAGGTCCGGACCGAAGTTGCGTACGCGCGCCGCGATTTCACCGGTATCGATCCCATCCAGCTGACCGTCGACCACAGCGACTTCGTGACCCTCGCGCTCGAGCAGCTCTTTCGCATAGCCGAACTCGAGAGGCAGATGCGGCTCGCGGCATCCGAAATAGATGCTGCCCTCGAAGCTCCAGGCGGGATTGATCAAGGCGTATCGCAAGTGACCGTCCAGAATCAGACCATGAGCCCGCGCGATACCAGCTCGCGGCGCGCTTCGGCAACGCGATCGTGCGCGGTTTGCCGAACGAGCCACTCTGCGAGATCGACCATGCCGTCCTCCAGTTTCATCTTCGGCTCATAGCCCAGGATCTCGCGCGCCTGTGAGATATCGGCGTAGCAGTGGCGGATATCGCCAACGCGGTACTTGCCCGTGATCTCCGGTTCCAGCCGCTCCTTGCCCAGCGCAGTGGCCATCTTCCGGGCACATTCGGAAACCGTCATCCTGCGGCCGGTGGCGACATTGAAGACGCGGCCGTCGGCGCGCGGCGTTTCGAGCGCCAGGCGGCAGGCCCGGGCGACATCGTAGACGCTGACAAAGTCGCGAAGCTGGTTGCCGTCCTCGTAAATTACCGGCGGTTTGCCGTTCAGCAGCCGTGAAGCGAAGATTGCCAGCACGCCGGTATAGGGGTTCGAAAGCGCCTGGTTGGGACCGTAACAGTTGAAGAATCTCATGGCGACGGCCGAGAATTTATAGGCGCGGCCGACCATGAGGCACATGCGCTCCTGATCGTATTTCGAGAGGGCGTAGACGGACGCCAGGACGGGAAACTTGGTTTCGGGCGTGGCCACCGGTTGCAGTATTTCGCCCTTCGCGTTCCGTACTTCCCAGTCGCCGCGCTTCAGTTGTTCGAGCGTTCGCTCGACGCCGACGGAATCCGAGCCGTCCGGCGCCCGATAAAGACCTTCGCCATAGATGGACATGCTGGAAGCGACGATCAACCGTTCGACGGGCTTCTCGATCAGAGCTTCCAGCAGTACAGCTGTTCCCAGGTTATTGACGCTGGTGTAGTCGGCGATCTCATACATACTTTGCCCGACGCCGACGTTGGCCACCAGATGATAGACGGCGTCAACGCCTTTCAGCGCCCGGCGCACAGCTTTCGGATCGCGCACGTCGCCGACTTCCAACTCGACGCCGTGGTCAAGGTATGCGGGCCGCTTTCGGTCCGGTCCGTGCACCTGTGGAGCAAGGATATCGAGAACACGAACGGAATAGCCTTTTTCGAGCAGTTCGTTGGCTACATGTGAACCGATAAAGCCTGCGCCACCGGTGATGAGAATGCGCTGGTGCAATTTCTCTCCCCTCCTGACATTGGAAGGGTTTTACGTTTTATCGCGCAATCGGAGAGAGCAGTGTTACTGTTGCGTTTCCGACAAAGGTAAGTAGCTTTAGCGTGGGCCAGAATACCCGGCGTCGCGTGAATTCCACTACTTGATGGCGATGGTGGTTTCGATCTGGGTCAGATTCGCCGGATTCGTGCTCGGAATACTGTTCTGAATCACGCTGATGGGAACTGCGTTTCCCGTAGGCGCGTTCGAAGGAATCTGTACATTGATCTGCCACAAGCCCACGTAGCCGGGCGCCAGGCCGGAGTACTCGATGGCGCCGGCATCGACGAAAGAAGTTCCAATCACCACCTGCGGATTGAGCGCGGCCGGGAGCGGCTGGTTCGATGCGGTACCATCGGCGGGCGAGTTCGGGACCGGACCTGCGCCGGTTCCGAAGAGCGAAATGTATTGTCCGCGGGTAACCGGATGCGTGGGCGAATTGACGGTGGAATCCTGCGCGTTCACGGCGGCGATCTGGCCGGTTCCGGAGGCGTCTGCCGTAAACAGGCCGGGCGATGCCGCTGCCAGCGCGACTTCCGCGCCGCCATAAATCTGCCCGGTGGACTGACGAACGACCTGGACATCGATCGCGCCGCCTGTCGCGAGGCGGTAAGAAAGCGGGAAATTGATCTGGCCCGGCGATACATAGAACAATCCGGTGGGAGCGCCGTTCACCAGAACCTGCGTATCCGCAAGCGTTTGCGGCAGAGGCAGCGGATTCGGCAGCGTGTTGAAACTGCCCGTGCCGGCGGCGACCGCGTTGGTGGTGATGTTCGGGAAAATGGCTGCGATTGTGCCTGCCGCCAGCGGGCGCTGGATGTAATTGGCCGCATTGACAACCGTGAGCTGTGGCGCAAAGTACAGAATTCGATTGATGCCGTCGGCTACCAGCAGGTTGCCGTAGGCGTCCGCAGATACTGATCTTGCGCCGACGGCGGGCAGTGAGGCGTCGGCCGTGTAATTCGCAGTCAACAGATTGTTTACGGAAGCGAAGTGAAGCAAAGCGTTCGAATTCGCATTGGCGATCCACATGCCGCCATCCGATTCCACCGCGATTCCATCGGGAGAACTCACGTTGTTCGTGAGGCTGACCACCGGCTGAGCGCCGTTCTGCAATGCGCTGACAACGTCGTAAATTTGAATGCGATTGTTGCCGTTGTCCGCGACCAGAATCCGGTCCGAGGGGTCGACAGCCACGGCGCGCGGAGAGTTGAGCCCGTTCACGGTAGTCGCTGAAGCGCTGGAGGTGAAAGACGACTGCCCCAGCACGAACTGGGCTCCCATACCGCTCGAGAACGGCTGGGGAAACAGCAGTACCCGGTTGAGCGCGGCGTCGGAAACGACCAGAAATCCTGAACCGGAACCTTTAAAGGCCCCCGAGGTAAGCGCGACGGACACGGGCGTATTCATCGTGATGGCGCTCGCATCCGTGATCCGGGAGGTGAAGTTCTGCTGGCCGATCACCATGTCGGCGGCTTCGAGATTCGTGGAGCCGGACGAGAATGGGGCGGGGAAGCGCAGCACGCGGCCGTTGCCGGAATCCGTCACATAAAGATTACCCGCGGCATCCACCGCAAGCCCCGTGGGGGCGTTGAGGCCCTCGGCTGTGGGCGTGTTCGGGTTGTTGCTGGGATAGTTGACGAGGATGCGGTGAAGATCGGGCTGGCCGATGACGAGATCGGCGGGCTGGCCGTTCTGGTAATGGACGAAATCCTTGAATCCGAGGACGCGATTGTTGGCTGTATCCGCTACGTAGAGATGCGGCGGAGAAGCGCTGGAATCGAGGATTGCGGAGCCCGAAAAAGCGCTGACAGTGTGGAATTCCTTGCCTTCGACCAGATTCGGCGCATAGAACGGAAAATCGAGCTGGCCGATAACGCGCGACGCCTGCGCGGAGGGATTCCCGCCGGAGACGGGGAACGCGAGCACGCGATTGTTACCGGAATCCGCGACAAAGGCCTCGTTCTGACTTACTGCGACATCGACCGGATTTGAAAGCGTGGAAGCGGAGGGCTCGGGATTCGCGCCGTTTACCTTGTTGTTCGTGTAATTGCTCTGGCCGATGACCGCGGTAGCGGATGGCGAAAACTGGGTTTGTACGGCAGGCCATGCCGCAACGAGGGGGAACACCATCACGCGATTGTTATTGGAATCCGCGACCAGGAGATTGTTCGCGGTGGCTGCGATACCTTCCGGTACATTCAGGCCAATGGCGGTGGAAGCGGGCGAACCGGCCTGCGCGTCGAGTCCGCCGATGCGGATTGCCGACGCTCCCGTGGCCGCACTGGGCGCGAACACCAGAATCCGCGACGCTTCATCGCACACGTAAAGATTTCCCGCGGCATCGAAAGCAAGTCCGGTGGGACGGTAGAAGCCATTCGCCGCGGTAGCCGACGCCAACTGCTTGCTGGTGGCGAAAGTTGCCTGGCCGAGCACTACATCGGCCGGAATGCCGCCGGGGTTCGGATTCAGCGAAGAGACGTTGTAACGAAGCACGCGATTATTGCCCGTGTCGGACACCCACAGGTTGCCGTTCGGGTCGAAGGCGAGCCCATTTCTGCCGATATAGGATCCGCTGTTCAGCAGCAGCGAGAATGCGGAAATTCCGCCTGAATTGCCGGTGTTCGAAGCGAAGGTGAGCTGGCCGATGACGAGGTCCGGAAACTGATAACCCGCCGGCTGGCTGAATGGCTTCGGGTAGCGAAGAATACGGTTGTTTCCAGTATCGGCGACGTAGAGATTGCCGGCGGCGTCCACTGCGATTCCCGTGGGCGAGTTGAGACCGGTGGTGCGGGCGGTGCCGGGGCCCTGCGCCAGATTACTGAAACGATCTGTCTGGCCGAGCACCAGATCGGCCGTGGCGCCCGCGGTGAGCTGCGTGCCGTAGTGAAAGCCGAGAATGCGGTTGTTGGCCGTATCGGCAATGTAAATATTCGGCGGGGAGACGGAATTATCGATAGCGATGCCCTGCGGCGCCTGGAGCTCACGGCCTTCCACCCAGTTCGGGCCGGTGGAATCGTAAGTGAGCGGCGCGGCGGCCGTACCGATGAAGTTCGGGTCGCCGAATACCTTCACAGGCTTGTCGAAGAGAGCCTGGGCGAAACAGGCCGCAGACGCGAGTGCAGCAATGAAAAGAAAAGAAAAGAGCCGGTTCAGGGTCAAGGCAAAACAAAGATAACACGCAGTTTTGGCGTGTTTATCTCAAACCGGGCGGAGGATCGGGCCCTGATTGTTTCGCTCGTTACACAGCCGGGCCCCGGTTGTGCGAAAGCTTGCGTTAGTGGGCGCGTGATACAGCCGCCGCAATCAGCGTCCGCGGGTTCGATTGGAAATCCGTGAGGAGTTCATAGCCGGTTTGCGTGACGGCCACGACATCGCAATGCCGCGATCCGCCGAAGTCTTCGCTGTACGCCGCGGGCTCAACGTTGAACACCATGCCCGGTTCGAGAACATCAGGCGAGGCGGGGTGGAT
>DAIDJK010000448.1 GCA_027450225.1 Bryobacterales bacterium
ATCGCGGACGTCGAATTTACCGAACTGAGCGGCCACGTTGACGTCGAGACCGGCGTGAATGGCCAGTATCAGGTGAATCCGCTCGATGTCTATGACGAGCTGAGGCGTCCCGAATACAAGGACGTTCCCGGCGGTATGAAGCGCCGCCCGATCAAGGCCGTCTATCTGCACCTGAAAACAGCGCAGGGCGTCACCGGAACTTACGGACCGATCGATCGCGACATCGCGATGGCGGCGCTCGAAGACCTGCGCCCCTTCGTCATCGGCAAGGATGCGCTCGCGGGCGAAACGCTGTGGGACCAGATGTACCGCTCGAATCGCCATTCCCGCGCCGGCATGCTGCTGATGGCCATCAGCGCCATCGACAATGCCGCCTGGGACCTTCGGGGCCGCTACTATGGCGTCCCGGTTTACCGCCTGCTGGGCGGTCCTTCGCGAAGCTCCGTTGAAGCCTATGCCAGTTGCCTAGGCTTCTCACTCGAGCCGGACGCCGTGAAGAAGCGCTGTCTCGAAGTGAAGAACGAAGGCTACCGCTACCAGAAGTGGTTCATCGGTTATGGACCCGGCTCCGGCCCCGAAGGGATGCAGAAGAACGTCGATCTGGTGCGCATTCTTCGCGAGACGTTAGGCGACGATACCGAAATCATGTTCGATACCTTCAGCGGCTGGGATCTCGATTACGCGCTCGAGTGGGCGCATCGCGTGGAGAAGTACCGGCCGTTCTGGATGGAAGAATCGACGCACCCGGAAAAGATCGAGAGCTTCGGCATTCTAAGACGCAGCACCACCATTCCAGTCGCGTCCGGCGAACACCTGTATGGGCGCTGGGAAGTCGAGCGCTATCTGGAATCCGGCTCGCTGGCGTTCGTGCAGGCGGACCCGGAATGGTGCGGCGGCATCTCCGAGCTGCTGAAGATCGGCACGGTCGCTTCACTCCACGATGTTCGTGTGATGCCGCACGGGCACAGCATCCACGCCGCGCTGCACGTGATCGCAAGCCAGTCGCCGATGACGTTCCCGATGGCCGAATATCTCATCAACAAGATGCGAACCTACTACCACTTTGAAAAGAATGCGCCCGTCCCGGTGCGCGCTCATTTCGCGCTGCCGCAGGGGCCTGGTTTTGGAATCGAGTTCGATCCCGCAAAGGTGGAATCCCAGACGGTATTGCGCCTGTCGTGAGCGCCGCGTTCCCAGCCGCGCTTCAGCGGGCCGCCGCAACCGGCTGGCTGCCGGGCACGGGCCGGCTGAACTCTTCTTCGAAAGCTGCGCAGTCCCGCTCCAGTTCTTCCGCGACGCGCCGCGCATAGAGAAGAAAGTGGTGGGCGGAGAGCAGCGCCATCGATCCCATCCACAGCCTGGCTTCGTTGTTCCAGTATTGGCGCGCCAGCTTCCACAGGAACTTCCAGTAGGAGGCGCGGTAGTTCGAACGAAACCCCTGCGTCCAGATCGATGACGCGAGCAGCCGCAGGTTATAGGACATCGGCAGCTGCGGCGGCTTCTGCGCCGGCCGGGGTTTCCACGCGTCGAGCGAACGAAGCGCGCGCTGGAAGAATGCCTCCGGCTCGTACAATTCGAGCAGCAGCCCGCTCAAGCCGCGCATCAGCACCGGCAGAGGCATCGAGGTTCGAAAGTTCGGCGCGCTGAAGTTCGAGGTTCCTTCGCTCTCTTCGAACAGGCGGCCTTCCTTCTTCATGCGGTCGTAGAGCGGCGTGGTGGGAGGCGCCTGCAGCATGCCCGTCATCGCCCAGGCGATGGCCGCCTTCTCGATGAACTCCTTCTGGCGCGTGAATATCGTTTCGTCGTCGGAATCGAAACCGACGATGAATCCCGCCAGCACCCACAGTCCGCTCGCCTGAATCACGCGAACCTGCTCCAGAATGTCTCTGCGCAGATTCTGGAACTTCTTCGAGCCCTTGAGCGCCTCTTCGGAAGGCGTTTCGATGCCGAGGAACACGTACATGAAGTTCGCGCCCGTCATTGCCTGCATCAGTTCGGGCCGGTCCGCCAGATCGACTGACGCTTCCGTATAGAACGAGAATGGCCGTCCGTGGCGGCTCCCCCATTCCTCGAGATCCCGCGACAGCTGCAGCGCATTCTTCGAGTTGCCGATGAAGTTGTCGTCCACGATGAAAACTTCGTTGCGCCAGCCGAGTTCGCGCAATCGGTCCAGCTCCGCGATCAGCTGCGCGGAAGACTTGGTGCGCGGCCTGCGTCCGTAGATGGTAATGATGTCGCAGAAATCGCATTGAAACGGGCAGCCGCGGGAGAACTGCACGGGCATGGACGTATACATCTCGCGCCGCAGCAGATCGAACCTCGGAATCGGGCTGCGCGAGATGTCGGGCTTCTCCGCCACCCGATAGACCGCGAGCGCCGTGCCCTGCTCCAGAGCCTCCGCGATCTCCCCAAACACTTCTTCCGCTTCCCCGGCCATCACGTGATCCGCGAAACGGCGCAGCAGCTCAGGTTCGCTGGACGCCCAGGGTCCTCCGATAAACGTGCGAACTCCGAGTGAGCGCGCGCGCTGAAGTACCGCCTTCGCGTCGGCGCGCTGGGCATGCATGGCGCTCACCATCACCAGGTCGGCCCAGCCGAAGTCCTCGTCCGTAATCTCGTCGAAAGCGTGGTCCTTCAGTCTCAGAGTCCATGTTGCGGGACAAAGAGCGGCTACGGTGATAAGCCCCAGCGGCGGCGTCATCGCCCCTTCCGGAAGCATATCCAGCACGCCTTCAAACCCCCAGAACGAGGGTGGAAACCGCGGCCAGACCAGCAGCACCTTCAGATTAG
>DAIDJK010000449.1 GCA_027450225.1 Bryobacterales bacterium
AATTCGCGGAAATCCCGAATCAGATGCGCCTGGTCGAAGTAGCCCGCCGTAGCGGCGACAGCCGCCCAGTCGGATTCCGGTCGTCGCTGCGCGATTTCGCAGGCGTGCCGGAACCGCAGAATCCGCGCCAGGCGTTTGGGAGTCAGACCGCTGGCTTCTTCGCACCTCCGGCGGAACTGGCGCGCGCTGAGGCCCGCCTGCCCTGCGGCGGCATCGAGGTCGAGGCCGCCGCGCGCCCGGCGGATCTGGTGAATCGCGCTCTGAACGCGCGAGACGTCCGTCCGGTACTGGCGGGCGAAGTCGAAAAGCGCCGTGGCGGGAGACAGCGCTCCGTCGAGACGCGAACTCAGCGCCCTTGCCCGCTCGGCTGACACCGCCGCCAGATCGATCACTGCCCCGGTCAGTTCAGACGCGGGCGCGCCTAAGAACGATGGCGCCATTCCGGGATGAAAACGGATGCCCCAGTTCACCGTACCCGCCCGCATGAAAAACCTCTGCAGCACCGGCATCGCGCCGGCGGCCACCAGCCCCAGCTGCGGCGAGAGAATCACGTCGCAGCAGCCATCCGGCCGCACCGCATGGGTTTCCGCGCCGCCGCCGGTTACGGTTTGCCAGACACACTCAACCCAATCGCGCAGGTCGGGCGGAGGCGCAATTTCGCGGTAGGTCGTCGCGCCCGGAGGATTGCGGTCCTCCAGCCGCCCCGCTATTTCGTCTGCCCGATCGGATACCCGCGCCACACGTACTCCAGCGCCTCAGGCAGCGTCTGGGCCTTTACCGCGCGGTCCGTATGGCCCGCGTTCTCGGCGAAGACGAACTGGTAGTCATAGCCTTTGGCGGCCAGCGCCTTTGCCATGTGTTCATTCGCAACCACCCAGTCGTGCATGTCGTCGCGCATCACGTTCGGGTTGTACAGGTCGCGGTCGCCCACTTCCATCCATATGCGCAGCGGCTTCCGCGGGCTGTTGGGAATCAGGCTTCGGTGGAACTCCCAGGCGCCTCCCGGCGTTTCCGGATTCCATGGGTACTGCTGATTCACGTACGTTCCGGAATACGTCAGTACGCGGTGATAAAGCTCCGGGTGATACCAGGCCATGATCATCGCCGCTGAGCCGCCGGAACTTCCGCCCATGGTGGCGCGGCCTTCGGGGTCCTTCGTCAATTTCACGTTGCACTGTTTCTCGACGTACGGCAGAACTTCGTTCTCCACGAATTCGGCGTATTTTCCGTTCATGTTGTCGTATTCGAGGCCGCGCTCGCTGCCCTGTGCGTCGCCGCTGCCGTTGCCGATCGAGATCGCGATCATCACCGGAACCTTGTGTTCCGCGATCAGATTATCCAGCGCCGTGAAGAGCATGCGGTCCGGACCATCGGCGCCAACAATGAACGGGGCGGCCGTGCCGGCCACATATTGCTTCGGCACATACACCGCAACCCGCCGGGTGTAGGGCGCCGGATGGCTCGTGGTGACGATCAGCTTCGCCGGATTGTTCGGGTCCGGAGTTCCGAATGTTCCCGGCTCGCGCGCAATCCCAGGGTACATTTTGCTGTCGGTGGACTGCATCGTCAGATTGAAGATTTCGCCCTGCGGCGTCCCTTCATGCACCGTCATCTCCGGCGCCGGATTGTGGGTCGGTCCGATGATGAAGTTGCCGTTGGCGTCCGGCGGTGGAACCTCGCCATCCGGCAGTTCCTTCGCCTTCACATAGCCGGCGGTATGAGGATCTCGCGTTGGCGGCGTCGGCCGCCGCGGCCGGGCGCCCGGTTCAGCCGTTTGCGCGGCGCTCTGGGGCGGCGGAGTCTGAGCGAAAAGCAGGGCGGAAGCGCCTGCGAAACCAAGGAGCAACGCGACTGTTGCGAAACGAGACATGGAATTCCTTTACGGCTTACGATTCTATTCCTCCGGTTTCACCCTCGGCAAATTCGTTCCTTCACGCCAGAACCGCACCCGCTTGGTACCACCGGAAGCTGGCTGGTGTCGACCCGGCAGAAGCACCTTGCGCCGTCCCTGGTTCGCTTCCGCCGGCAACGCGCCGCGTACCTCCCCCGGGGCGGCGCGTGCGCTTCGAACGCCATGCGCCCGGATCTGAATTGTCGATTTGAAATCCGTTCCAGGAATTAAATTCGACAATGGTTGAAACTCGTTCCGGCTTCATATCACTAAGATGAAATACGTTCCACTTACAGACGATTACGTAGGTTGCGGGATTAGTATTGACCTTAAAAAAACAGTTGAGCAGGCGCGGGTTTTCGTATAGACTCGGCTCTGGCGATCGCAGCAACTTGTTCTTGTCTGCCCCTCATCCCGGCTCGGAGGATTCCGTGCAGCCGGAGCATGTCGCTGACCCCGAAGCTGATTTTTCGAAAGGAAATTGAAACAAATGCCAACAGTTCAGGAAGCTCTTGATCGTATCTGGAGCGACGAGTCACTTAAGAACAAGCTGGTTTCCAATCCCAAGCCTGTTTTGCGCGAATTTGGTTTGAATATCCCGGATAGCGTGTCGGTACAGATTCACGAAAACACTCCGACCGTTTTCAATGCCGTACTGCCGAAGAAGCCGAGCGGACCGGTGTCCGTGCAGAGCGCCGATCCGGTGGCGAAGGTGATTGAACGCGCCTGGTCCGATCCCGCCTTCAAGTCGAAGCTGCTGTCGAACGCCAACGATGCGGCCGCCGATATGGGCGTGAGACTGCCCGGAAACGTGAAGCTCAAAGTCTGGGAGAACACGGACTCGGTGGAGCACCTCGTGCTCCCTCTGAATCCGAAGACCTCCGAGTTGAGCGATGTGGAACTCGAAGCGGTTGCCGGTGGCAGCTTGTCGAAGGGCGTTCAGACCTCGACCGGTTGCGGCGCGGCTTCCGGCGCGGCGGGAATCGCCGCGGGCGTTCTTGCCTTCACCGCTGTAGGAGCAGCCATCGCCGGAGGTGTTTCCGGCGCAGCGGCGGCGGGCTCCGCAATCGGCGGCGCCGTCACCAGCGGCTCCGGCAAGTGCTGATGGTTCTCTGATTCGCCGTTCGGCGGCGCGGGCCATTCGAAACGCATCCGCGGAAGAATGGCCCGCGTTTTTTTGAGGCGCCGGTCCGCCAGAAGCCATCCGCAGGCGCTCCTGACGGTCCCGGTATTCCAGTGTTTTTCTCTCCCATTTGATTTCGCTTGATGCAGACAGCTGCCGAAATCTGAGTTCCTGATCGTCCAAATGGCTTCCGGCGTTGCTCCTGTTGTTCAACCCCCTCCCATCTCCGCATTGAGCGAAGACCTTCGTTCGATTCTGTCGGCTGCTCTGTCTCCGGACGAGTGGAAGCAATGGAGCGGCGAACCTGACCGCAGCGGCGAAGCCCTCGATGAAGCCCGCCGCCTTGTCGAGCGCTGGAGAACGGTTGTCTCCGTCCGCGCTACTTCTCCAAACGCATTTGAAGAGCGGCTCGCGGCGCTTGGACTCTCCGTTGAAACAGCGGCGGAACGGCTTCTGCGCCGCCGGCTCACCGGCGATGGAGCCGCGCCGCGCTGGGCGATCACGCTCGAGGGCGCGCTTTCTCAGCCGCAGCCGCAATGTGACAACGCTCTGGAGTGGGCCGGTCAGGAGACGCCCGCCGAGCGCGAACTGCTCGAGACGGATCGTTACCCAAGGCCGAAGTTTGAGCAGCTTGTCTCCCCGTTCGTCGCCGAATTCAGAGCCTCCGCCGAAGCGCAACGCGAACCGGCGGCCTGTGCGCCCGTCGCCCGTTCTCTTCTGCGGAGGCTTTCCGCGCTGTGCGGCCGCACGGTCGCATACGAATTACGCCTCGAACGCGAAAGCGGAAGCCTTGCGGGCGAGACCTCCGAAGCACGCTACCGGGAATTTGCGGCCAGACGGCTCTCGAGCCCTGCTGCGCGTCGGGATTTGCTGCTTCGATATCCCGTGCTCGCCCGAATGATGGCCACCATTACGGCCCATTTCGTTGACGCGACCGGCGAAGTCATCGAACGGCTGGAGCGCGACCGGTCCGCCATCGTATCCGAATTGCTGGACGAAGCTGACCCCGGCCCGGCGCGGTTGTTTTATCCGGGCCTGTCCGATATGCACTGCGGCGGCCGCACCACGTGGATCATCGAGTTCGGGAACGGCTCGCGCGTGGTCTATAAGCCCCGCGATTATTCCGCCGATCGCGCTTATGCGGGCGTCGTCGAATGGCTGAATGCGCAGGCGCCGTCCGTCGGTCTGCGGGCATCCCGCTTCGTGGCGCGCGATGGGTATGGGTGGAGCGAATTCATGCCGCAGCGCGACTGCGGCTCGCCTGAAGCCGTCAGCCGCTATTACCGCAGGCAGGGCTTTCACGCCGCTCTGGTTTACTTTCTTTGCGGTCAGGATTTCCACGCGGAGAATTTCGTCGCCGACGGCGAATTTCCCGTTCCGGTGGATCTCGAAGGTCTGCTCTCGCCCGGCGTGGCCGTGCCGCCCCCCGGCATGAAGGGAATCCCTGCGCCTCTCATGCCGTTGCAGTTCACCATCGCCAATTCCCTGATGCTGCCCTACTGGCGCGGCGGCAAGCGCGAACGTCCTTTATACGTGGCGTCGGGTATTGGAGGCAGCGGCAACCGGCAGTGGCCCACCAAACGGCCCGGCTGGAAGAACCTGAACACGGACATCTTCGGCCTTGAATTCGAGTGGCGCTCCGTCGAATTCAAAACCTCTCTTCCCCGGCTTCAGGGCCGTGAAGCGCCCGTGGATGTGGCCGCGGTCGAAGCGGGGTTCCGCGAAGCGTGGCGGATCGTCATTCGATCGCGGGACGAACTGGCGGCCAAAGGCGGCGCTCTCGAAGCGTTCCGCGGGATGCGCAGCCGTTACCTCTTCCGCGATACCCAGGACTACGAAGACATCCTCTTCTGGACAACCGCGCCGGATCTTCTTTCGAGTGGCGCCGCCAGCGACGTCGCTCTCGAAATGCTCGCCGGCTCGGTCCCCGTGTTCTTCACCGGCAAGTCTTTCCCGGAACTGATCGACGACGAAAAACATTCCCTCCGGGACCGCGATATCCCGATCGCCATCGCCGATACCAGTGAAACGGATATCCGGCTCCCGCGCGGCCGGCGCTTTGGCCCGGTCGTCGCGGAGCCGATGTTCGATCAGATGATCACCCGCCTGCGCAGCGCGGCGGACGCCGATTGCGAAATGCAATGCGCCCTCATCCGCACCACGCTGGAGCTGGCTGCCGACAATCCAACCCCTGGGCCCCGCGCCGCCGGAGATGAGTCGCGAACGCGCGAATACGCCATCTCCATCGGTCACGATCTCGTTCGTACGATGTTCCGTCCGCCCCATCATGCCGGCTGGCTCGGGCTCATCCGGTTCCC
>DAIDJK010000450.1 GCA_027450225.1 Bryobacterales bacterium
GTCAGGCGCGAATGTGGGTTGCCGGATGGGGCTGTCGTCGCCGATGTGGGTTCCGGTACGGGCTTCCTGGCGCGGGTATTTCTCGACGCGGGCTTCGACGTGATTGGCGTGGAGCCGAATCGCGAGATGCGCGAAGCAGGCGATGAGCTGCTCCGCCGTTACCCGAAATTCCGCAGCGTGAATGGGACAGCGGAGGCCACTACGCTTGGCGCCGCAAGCTGCGACGCCGCGGTGGCGGGGCAGGCATTTCACTGGTTCGATGTGGAGAAGACGCGCGCGGAATGGCGCCGGATATTGAAGCCGGGCTCGAGCGCCGCGCTGATCTGGAACGAACGGTCCGACGCAACGGAACTGATGCGCGCGGTGGAAAACGTGATCGACCGGTACGCAAACGATCGCGACCGCTCGATCCGCGAAGGGGGCAGAAGCCGCATCGCCGGCTTCTTCGCGCCGGCGGCCGTGAAGCTGACCGAACTGCCGAACTATCAGGACTTCGATTTCGACGGCCTGCTCGGACGAGTCTATTCCTGCTCCTACATTCCCCACGAAGGCGAGCCGGAAGCGGAGCGGATGGAGCGCGAGCTTCGGACCGTCTTCGAACGGTTCGAAGAGAATGGAAAGATCCGGTTCGACTACAAGACCCAGATCTATTCGGGACGGCTGACCTGAGCACGCAGCGGCGGATCGCGACGGGCGGAAAGCTTTCGAGCTGTCAGATCCGTTTGCCTCGCGGTAAGTATCTTGGCGCGCCGTAGCGGTCCGGCCGGTTGCCGGGGAGCGTCCACCGTTCCGGCGTGCCATAGGGATCTTCGAGGCTGTCCATCAATTCGTACAGACGGGCGCGCATATCGCCGGCGTAGCGGGAGTAACCCGGGTCGTCGACGGCGTTGTGCATTTCGCCAGGATCGCGCTCAAGGTCGTACAGTTCGTCGATATCGAAGCCGTTGAACACGTATTTGAAACGACGGGTGATCGCGATGCGCTGCGTATAGAGAAACTCGCCGCCGTAGTAAGCGCAAAGGATCTGATCCGGCCACGACGGGGATTCGGGATCGGCGAAGAGCGGCGCAAGCGAGCGGCCATCCGCGTAAGGCAGCGCCTTTGCTCCCGCGGCTTCAATGTAGGTATGAGCCAGGTCGTGGGTCTGCACAAGCCGGTCGGACTTCGATCCCGCTTTTATATGTCCTGGCCAGCGAACGATCAGCGGGATGCGATAAGTCTGCTCGTAGGGGATCCAGCCTTTGATCCACATGCGGTGGTCGCCAGTCATGTCGCCGTGATCCGTGGTGCAGACCACGATCGTGTTCCCGGCCTGCCCGGATTCATCGAGCGCCTTCAGGATGCGGCCGATCTGCGCGTCCACCTGCTCGGCGTAAGCGTAATAAGCGGCGCGGCTGCCGCGGTAATCGTCTTCCGTAACATCGCCCCACGTTTGCGATTCCCGTTTGTGAAGACCGGGTTTTCCAGCGAAGGTATCCCCGAAAGTTGACGAAACCGGGATGGAGCGCGGATTATAGCGATCGAGATACTTCTTATGCGGCAGATAAGGATCGTGCGGCATCAGGAAGTGCGTCTCGATGAGCCACGGTTTCGCGCTCCGCGAATAGCGATTCATCATGGCGATCGCCATATCGGCCGATTTCCATTCCTGCGTGGCCTCTTCCGGTCCTTCGGTGTATCCATAGAACGGAAACGGCTGCGAGCCGGGCCAGCTCATCATGCGGAGCGGCCGCGCGGTGAGCTTATCTTTCGAGACGGGCACCCGGTCCGGATTCAGATCGTACCTGCGCAGCACGGCGGGATCGCAGCCGAACACGTGCGCCATCTCGTAACCGAAGTCGGCCGGGCAGCGCGTCCAGCTGGCGTGCCATTTGCCAACATAGCCGCACTGGTAACCGGCATCTCGAAGCCGCTGCGAGTAGAGCACCACGCCGGGATACATATCGCGATGCACTGAAGGCGACGAATGGATCTGATTGAAGATGCCATTGTGCCAGTGGTATGCGCCCGAAAGAATCATGGCGCGCGCCGGGCAGCAGACCGCGCTCGGAGTATACGAGCGCTCAAACAGCATGCCCTCGCGCGCCAGCCGGTTCAGATTCGGCGTGCGGCAGACGGACCGGTCCGCGATGGTGTCCCATCGCTGCTGGTCCGTCATGATGTGCAGGATATTCGGCTGCGACGGCGCCGCCTGCTGGCCTTCGGCCGCCGACGCGCCGGCGAGGGCTATGAATTCGCGCCTGTTCACGCCGGGATAATATCAGGCGCCGCGCCGCCGAAAAGCTCAGTTCTGGACGGTCGATCTCGAAGACGGCGCGGGCTCGGGTACCTGCAGATTGAACAGACACACATGATCGAAGGCCCACAAGTTGTTGATGTTCAGGCCCGCGCCGATCGCGAGATTCAACTCGGTGTACCAGGGGACGGCGGAGCCGTAGACCGGCGCCAGATACCGTACAGCCGATTGCGGCCATCCGAAATTCAGGAACAGCGAGATCGCCTGCTGCGCGTAATCCAGATTGCGGAGCACGGTGCCGAACGCCAGCGCTTCTTCTTTGATGCGATCGAGGCCGCTCGCCGATTGCGTCTGCCATTCCACCGGCAGATTGACGAACCGGTTCAGTTGTCCGCCAAGGGGCGGGCTGCCAACCGGCATGGGGTAATTCACGTCGTATGGCCAAAGCACTTCGCAGATCACCGTCGCATACGCCGAGCGGATATCGGCCACCAGCGCCGCCACGTGATCCCGCAGCCGGTTGCGAACGAAAACCGCATCGGCGCCGCTGTTTACAGTGGGATCGTCGTTGGGGGTCTGAAAAACGTAGAGCGGGCGGCCCAGCGCGGTCTGCGCGGCGGCGAGCGTCTCATCGTCGTAATAAGCCATGCCGCCGTTCGCACCCGCGAAGTACCACCAGAGAAATTCGCCATATTGCAGAGCCGGGGTCAGCCCGGCGGCGCTCTGCAGCGACGCGATCTCGCGATACACGGCTTTCTGATACGCCAGCATCTTCGACCCGCCGACTGCGCACTGAGTCGAAACCAGATTGGCGAAACCGGTCGCCGTGGAAACCGGCGTCCGCTGCGCATCGGGAAACAAAGCGGCGTACCCTGCCGGCGGGTTCACCAGTTCGAGCGAACATGCGGTAACCACCTCCCGCTTGCGCGCCGCGGCAAGCGTATAGAAATCGGCGTGCCAGTCGCGCGTGGCGCGGTTCACCGGCGGGGTTACCGTATCGTCGATAACCCAGTTGCCCGCAACCGGCGCCGCCGGCTGTTGCGTCACGGCGATTGTTCCCGCCGGGGACGTGGCCGAGGCCGCGACGGTGATCGCGTAGCTGGCTCCGGTGGACCGCGAAGTAATGGTCAGAGCCGCGGCGCCGCCGGATACCGACACCGACGCCCACGTGGCCAAGAACGCGCCGTTGATGTACGACGCGAAATGTTGTGCGATGGTGGCCGGCGTATCTTTGGGCAACACGTTCTTGAGAAGCGTGGTTCCGTTCACCGTCAACTGCGCGGTGTCTCCGCCCGCCCAGGCGCCGCCGACCGTCACCACGGCGGAGGGGAATGTGGCGCCGGCGAGCACGCGCTCGTTCCACCAGAACACGCCGAGATACTCGTTAATCGGGCCGCCATAGCCGAGCTTGTCCATCATCCACCAGATGCGCGCGGGTGAAAGCTTGTAGCTGTGGTCGGTATCGAAATCGAGCGCGGGCGAAATGCCGGTGCGCGAAGTCAGCGCGTCGGGCACATCGGAGGGAACGGCGGCCTCGATGAAATCGAGATAGAACACGCCGGGCGTCTGGAACCAGATCTTCACGGTGTGCGTGCCCGCCGCGACCGATGGCCGCATCAGACGGCGAGTCACCAGCGCGGATGAAACGTTCAGGCGGCAATCGAGCGTTGTGGGCGCATCGCCATCCACCTGCACGAACATGACGCCGCGATCGGAGTAGAGAGATGTCCCGCAGAAAAGCTCATGCTGGAACTGGCAGGTGTAAGTAATGGTCGCCGTGGCGTTCGGGTCCTTTGTGGCCATGGCGAAATAGCCGGAGTAAAAGGCTTCCGTGTTGTCGCTGAGCGTCCAGCTGCCGGAGAGCTTACATGCCGCGTCGCTTTCCTCGATGCGAACGCTGCCCGGTCCCGCCACCTGCAGTTGCATCACGCCGGGATCGCCGGTGAGCGTCCAGTTCGAGAAGACGGCCTGCCATTCGGTGGCGGTATAAGCGGCGCCATTGGCCAGCGAAGGCGCAAATGTAAGCCAGCACTGGCGCAGCGACGAGATGCCGAGCGCCGTGAAATCGATATTGATGTTCCAGGTGACCGCCGAGCTTCCGCCCGCCAGCGAATACAACGGTAGATCCGTCACGAGCGTCGCGGTTTTCGAGAGAGCATACAACTGGATCAGGTTGCCGTCGCGTCCGCCCCGCGGCGCGACATAAGCGATGCCGCTCGCCTGCGGGCCGTTTGCCGTGAGTGTCAACTGCGCGGGGGATTGGACGCTTGCCACTGTGTAGAAGGCGTTCCCGATGAGAATCGGCGCGCCCGGCAGAATCCCGGAGAAGACCGCGCCTGACGCCAGCGTCACCGAAGCGCCACTCACATTCACGGCGCCGTACCGCGCGGCGGTCAGTGTGATCTGAGCGCCGCTGGCCGCCGCGAGCAGCGCATAAGGTGGACCGGCATTGGTCCAGTTGGTCAGATTGATCTCCGCGGCCAGCTGCGACGCTACGTACGCAGGCGTAGCCAGAAACAGCGTGGCCGGGGCGCCGCCGGAAGCCGATACGGGAATAGCGATTCCCGCCGCCGCCAGGTTCACCGTAAGCGTAACGTTGTTGCTCGCAGCCGCCGCCGTAACCTGCGGATCGCCCGGCGAGTTCACCGCCTGCGCAAGTCCGGCGGCCACATCCGCGCTCGTCTGACCGGCGGATTCGGTGAACGTGTAGACGCGCCCGTTCACCGTTATGCTGTGCTGCGTTCCCGCGCCGCCGGCGAAGAAAGAAAACGCCGCCGATGAACTCCCGGGAACAATGTAATCGAAAGCGAGATTCTGATAGCAGAGCGTGACGCGGTCGAATGCCTGGACGCCCGCGCCGCTAGTCACCACATTGATCGTCGCGGATGCCGCGGGGAAACTGTTGCCGCCGAGCATGGCGTTCGAGAACAGCGGTATGTGCGCGGTGGACTGGTCGGAACGGACGCAGTCGAGAGTCGCCCAGGCGATCCAGTTGTATTCGGGCGAATCGATCGGCTGCGCGCCGTCGGTGTATGTCAGATCGAAGTTCAGCGTAAGACCGGAGAAGTTGAAATCCGGCAGGTACTTGATCGAGGGATGTTCGAAGTAGTTATCGGCGTCGTAGAGAACCGCCACGGCGAAATCGCCCGGATCGCGAAACGTTCCGCTGATGGTGAAGCCTGACGGCGAGGCGGAGTGAATGGATGCGGCGGCGGCGAACGAATCGAAGCCGCGTAGATAAAGGGTTCTGTCGGGCTGGAGCTTATTGATGCGTTCAGGCAAGCGAAATCCGTCCGGTCCGATTCTTGCATCCGGAGCGGGGAGCGGCAGCAGACGGCCGCTATGCCTGTTCGCGGTTATGTGGCGTCAAATGAGGCGAATGGGAGCATGCAAAAAAAATTGCCCGGCTTGTGAATGCAGTTCCGGCGCTCCCTGAACTTCTATTGGATTTCGACGGTCACGCTGACCGGGACATTCTTCGGCGGATAACAGGCATGGTTATCGCAGGCCTGATAACGCAACGTGCCGGTCTCCTGCGCCGGGCCCGTAGCCGCATCCGGTTTCACCTTGAACTTCGTGGTGATGGTGAATTCGCCGGTGACGACGGAGAGAGGTTTGTCGGAGAACGAGTACTTCTCCAGCTTGCCTTTGGGATAGTCGATCGAATCGGCCGCCAGCGGACCGCCGGTCCACTTGAGCGTCAGGGGAATCAGGTAGGTTTCGGTCGGCTTGTTGCTGTTGGCGTGGTAGCCGGCCGGCAGCGAAGCATTCACGGTGACCACGGCCACCGAACCTTTTGCGGTCTTCACCATCGGCACAGGCGCGACAGACAGGCTAGGAGCCATTTGGCCGCACAGGCGCATCGGCCCGAAGAGGCAGAGAGAAAAGCTCAGCGCTCCGCTGCACAGGAGCTTCCAACAATTTTTCGATCGCATTCTGAAACTCCTCTTTGTCCGACAGTCCGACGAAGGTTTTCGCGATCCGGCCGTTACGGTCGATCAGGAAGCTGGTGGGCAGCGCTTCGACGCCGCCATATTGGTCGCCGGTCTTGTCGTCGCCCAGCATGATCCGGTAGTTGATCTTTTTCTCGGCTATGAAAGGCCGCACTACCTTCCAGCCATCGTCGTCCATGGAGACGCCGAGCACCTCAAAGCCGCGGTTCTTGTAAGTTCGCTCGAAATCCTCGAGCCACGGTATCTCGATGTTGCATGGCCCGCACCATGTGGCCCAGAAATCGAGCAGGACCACTTTGCCGCGATAATCCGACAATCGCGTGACATTGCCCTGCGCATCCTTCAAGGCGAAATCCGGAGCCTCATGCCTGTCGCCCGCCGCGCGCACATTCGCTACCGTAGCCGCGTTCCGCCCATGCGCCACAAGGCCCAGCGCCACGGCCGTAAACGCGATCAGGACAAATATCAGAAACCGCTTCACTTCTTTGATTATATCGGCAGCGTCCTGCCGTGAAAGCGCGCCCCAAGCCATGCAACCCGTACCCGCAGAGCGCGTTCGGCAAGAGTGCATTCCTGGCGCGAACCGGTGAGCCACACTGCGGCCGTATCACAGAACGCCTCGCAGCAGTATTCACGCCACGCGATGGTGCGCGAGCGGACGTCCGGCGGGCGGAGCCGCTGCTTCCGCCATTCCGCCGACCATCCCGCATCGCCGGAAATCCGTGCGGCCATCTCGGCCTTCAGGATCGCTTCCCAGCCGCGCCGCGCCGCGTTATCCAGACGCACCCAGATGAAATGAGCCAGTTCGTGGGCCAGAATGCGCCCGTGCTCGTCCGCATCGCGCCGCAGCTCGCGATCGAGAACGATCAGCCGGCGGCGGATGAACGTGGCCGCATGCGCTTCGTTGCCGGCCGTGTCGCGCAGTCCGTTTCGATAGCGGATTTCAATGGGGCGGCCGGAGAACTCCGGCGTCAGCGCACGTGTACCGTCACGGTTCCCGAGTCCTGCTCGTTGTCGCCGCCCAGCGCTACGATCCTGTATGTCGTGGTCTTTTTCGGATTGTCGCTGAGGCAATTTCTATCCCGATCGAGATGGCCGGGGCCGGCCTTGATGCTCTTCGCATTATCGGCCTTGAAGCAGACCACCACCAGATCGCCGGGTTTCACCTGAGTGGAGTTCACCGACAAATCGTAGAGTTTCGGCGGCGCCGAGCCGACGGTGATCAGCACGGATTTCGAATCGCGGCTTCCATTCGCGCCGTAAGCCGTCAGCGTGAAGGTGGTCTTCTGTTTGGGGGTGATGTCGAAACATCGCGCGGGCGAAGGCCACACTTCCTCGACTGGCGGATTGATCTCCACCTTCGACGCATTCTCCACTCCGTAACACAACTGCCCGTGCAGACCGCGGGGAACGAGTGGGGAAGGGCTGTAGAACTGCGTGATCTTCACCTTTTCAGCGGCGACCGGCTCTGCAGCCGCCTTTTTCTCCGCGGGTGGATTGGAACCGCATCCGGCGAGGGCAAGGCAAAGCGCAACGGAGGCGAATCCGCGACAGCGTTCACTCATGAATACCGGTTCTCGCACGCCGAGCGCCAATTTGACCGAAGCGGCTCAGCGCCGCACGAAATTGCGCGGCACTTCACGAATGGTGGGAAACGTCTTCGAAATATGATCCTGCCAGGTGAGGCTCTCCTCATCGGCGAGCGCCCAGACCAGACCCATGCCGCACGAGCAGAAGCTCAGCCAGGTGGCAACCAGGCGCAATGCGCGCCCGGGGCCGTCCACGGGGAAGCCATCGAACGTAATGAGTTGCAGATCCGTCATGCGCATGCCCGCCGTTTCTCGCCCGGCAATTGCCCAGATCAGCCCGTAAAAAAGGCTCACGATGGCGAAACCCAGCGCGAGGGAGATCCAGAACATCTTTCCCTGGCCGAAATTGCCGCCCACCGCCTGGCACACGATGACGAACAAGCCGAATCCGAGCAGAATCAGAGCGGTGTCGATCGCTCCCGCCACGAAGCGGTGCATGGTCGTGGCCACCGTCTGATCGCAATAGACATGCGCCTCGACGCTGGTCTTGAGCGTCCGCGCTTTGGCGGGCGGAGCCATGATGAAATCGAGCGAAGTCTGCGTATCCGGACCCGGCGTCTTTTTCACCGCCTGGCGTGGCGCCCCCGGCCTGGGCGGCGCTGCAACGGGCGCAACTGGCGAGGGCGGCTCGGCAATTCCCAGCCGTCCGGTCGCCTGGCGCTGGACTTCTTCGAAAGGAATTACCTTCGGAGCCGATACCGGCGGCCTGAACAGCGCCGGCTGCGCCGCGGGCTCCGCGCGTTCGGCGTGGTAAGCCTTTTCGGAGCGCTCCTCGGGGTCAGGGCGGAGCGCCAGCGCCGCGGCCCCGACGTAGTCCGACGGCGCGGCGATCACAATGCCGGCGAGCCGGCGCCCGCAACGCAGGCAACGATGATCGTCCTCGCCATTGCCGAAACCACAATACTTGCAGCGCATGTCTTTACTTTTTGGCTCTCGCGGCCCTTTACTTTTTGGCTCTCGCGGCGCTTTCCAAAGCCGGTTTCACCCGGCTTCTTGCGACCCTATTTTTGCCGTGCTACGGTTTCTTGTTGAGGCCGCCCGTCCGCAATCGCGCCTTTTTCCTGCTTAGCATATTCAGCAAGGCTTGTCACTCGAAAACCGTTGGTTTCTCGATTGTTCTGCCATTTTTGATCGCGATCTCGGTCCAGACGGCGTCACCTCAATTAAGCAGCGCGCAGACAGCGCCCGCCACAGCCCCGGCCGCCACCGCTCCGGCCTCCGCAACTCCGGCTGCAACTCCTACGGCCGCGGCGCCGGCTACCGCTCCGAAGTTGCCTCCGCCCCCGCCGCCGCAGAACCAGCCGACGGTTGACCGCCCGGATTTCAGCGTGCGCACCCCGCGCCCGAACGCCCCTTCGCTCGGGGATTACGATATGTCCGCCGTCGAGCAGTCCAGCGACAACGGCGTTTACCATCTCCGGGGCAACGTGGTGATCGAACTTCACAACGCCACCTTCCGCGCCGACAAGGCCGATTACGACGAAAAAACCCAGATATTCACCGCGGAAGGCCACGTCTATTACCGCAACTACGATCAGAACGAAGTCATTTACTGCGATCGCGCCATTTACAACTACGACACCGAGCACGGCACGTTCTACCACGTGCGCGGCTACTCCAAGACGAAAGTGGTGGCGCGGCCCGGAGTTCTCACCACGCAGCAGCCTTTCTACTTCGAGGGCTCCTACGCCGAAAAACTCGAAGACCGGTACATCCTTCACCAGGGCTTCATCACGGACTGCAATATCCCGCATCCCTGGTGGACGCTGAACAGCGGCATGTTCGACATTATTCCGGAAGACCATGCCACCTCCCACGGGTCCATCCTGCATCTGCATGGCGTCCCGCTCTTCTACTTCCCGTACTTCTACAAGTCGCTGAAGAAGGAGCCGCGGCGGAGCGGTTTCCTGACGCCGAACGTCGGCAACAGCTCCGAACTCGGATATATGTTCGGCGTTGGATATTACTGGGCCATGACGCGCAGCATGGACCTGACCTACGTATTCCAGGATTTCACCGCGCGGGGCTATGCCCACCACGTGGATTTCCGCGGCAAGCCGACCGAGAAATCCGATTTCAACCTGATCTTCTATGGCGTGCAGGACCGCGGCTACATGTCCGGCGGCACGCTGATCAAGTCGCCCGGTTACAGTATCAACGGCCAGGTACGCGACGATCTCGGAAACGGCTGGACGGCGCGCGGCGCGATCGACTACCTGAGTTCCTTCGCCTTCCGGCAGCAGTTCTCGCAATCGTTCAGCGAAGCGATTTTCGCCGAAACGCATTCGCTCGGGTATCTGGAAAAAAACTTCTCCTATTACACCTTCGACACCGAAGTGAGCCGGGTCGAGAATTTTCAGGACGCCACGCCCGGCAACTACATCATCATCCGCAAACTGCCCGAATTCGATTTCGATGGGCGGGATCAACTGATCTATAACGGCATTCTGCCGGTGTTTGCGTCTTTCGATTCGAGCTTCGGCCTGTATCATCGCGTCGAACCGCAGCCCATTGGCGAGGCCGCGATCAGTCCGTACTACGAGACCAGCCAGTTCACGCCGCGCGCGGATTTCGAGCCGACGGTTTCCACCGTGATGCGCTGGCACGGATTCAGTCTGATGCCGGAGTTTACCGTGCATGACACGTATTACGGACAGACGATCCTGAACAGCACGGTAATGAACTCGACGATGAACCGCTTCGCGCCCGAGTTGAACGCCGATCTGGAGCTGCCCTCGCTTGAACGCATCTATAACAAGAAGACCTTCCTCGGCGAAAAGCTGAAGCACGTGATCGAGACGCGGGCGTCTTATAAGTACGTCTCCGGAGTGACGCGCTTCGAAGATACGCTGCTCTTCGATCCCATCGATCTGCTGGCGAATACCAACCAGATGGAGTTCAGCATTATCAACCGGCTTTACGCGAAAAAGGGCGATGTGGTGAACGAGGTGCTCACCTGGGAACTGTCGCAGGCGCGCTATTTCAATCCGACGTTCGGGGGAGCTGCGCTTCCCGGGCAAAGAAACATCGTGTCGGAAGTGCTGGATCTGACCGGTTTCACGTTTCTCGATGGCCCGCGGAACTTTTCGCCGATCATTTCGAACCTGCGCATCAGCCCAACCCCTGGCGTCACGATCACGTGGCTGACGGATTACGATCCGGTGCTGCACTCCTTCGTGAACGATTCCCTCGAGGCCGATGTGCGGGTGAAGCGGTATTTCGTTTCAGTGGGCGACGATCAGTTGAATCCGAATCCGGTGATTTCCGCGCCGCAGAACCAGTTCCGATTCACGGTGGGCTATGGCGACCCGAATCGCAAGGGCTGGAATACGGCGTTTCAGACGGTATACGATCTTCGGCTGTCACGGCTCGATTTCGGCATTGCCCAGATTACGTACAACACGGATTGCTGCGGCATCAGCATGCAGGTTCGCCGGTTCGATTTCGGCACGCGAAATGAAAACCAGTATCTGCTTTCCCTGTCTTTCGCCAATGTCGGCTCGATCGGCAACCTGAAAAAAGAAGAACGGCTGTTCTGACCGTTACGATAAAGCAATGCGTTTTCGGGTTGTCCTGGCGTTCTTCCTGATTACGGCGGCGGCCTCTCCCGCTGATGAAACCGCTGTCGCGGCGCGATACAAAGACACGGCCGGCCGGCTGATCGGCGCGGCGATGAAGGACGACGCGGGACTCGCGCGGCTGGAATACCTCTGCTATCGCATCGGCAATCGTCTGAGCGGATCGGAGGCGCTGAATCGCGCCATTGAGTGGTCCGCGGCGCAGATGGAACAGGCGGGCCTCGAGAATGTGCAGAAGATTCCGGTAAAGGTGCCGCACTGGGTGCGTGGCGCGGAATCGGCCGAGATGCTGGAGCCGCTGCGCAAGAAGATTTTCATGCTCGGGCTCGGCGGAAGTCCGGCGACGCCGCAGAGCGGGATCGAGGCGGACGTGGTCGCGGTCTCGGATTTCGATGAGCTTGCGAAACTGGGGCGCGCGGGCGTCGAGGGACGAATCGTTCTGTTCGATGCGCCGTTCGTTTCGTACGGCAAGACGGTGGCGTACCGAAGCGATGGGCCCGTGCGCGCGCAGGAACTGGGCGCCGTTGCGGCGCTGGTCCGGTCGATCACGCCGCGAAGCCTGCGCGATCCGCATACAGGGCAGACCGGTTCCGGCGTGAAAATTCCGGCGGCGGCGGTGTCGGTGGAAGACGCCATGTGGATGCATGCACTGCTGCGATCGGGGCAGCGCGTTCGCGTGCGCCTGAACATGGACGCGCACTTTGAGCCGGAGGCGGATTCGGCCGACGTGGTCGGCGAGATTCCGGGATCAACGCTGAAGAACGAAGTTGTCGTGATCGGCGGGCATATCGATTCGTGGGATGTCGGCATGGGCGCTCATGACGACGGCGGCGGCGTGATGGCGGCGCTCGAAGCGGCGGCGCTGATCAGGAAACTCGGCCTGCATCCGCGAAGGACGATTCGTGTGGTGTTCTGGACAAACGAAGAGAACGGGGGGCGCGGCGGCAAGGCTTACCGCGAATGGGCATCGCGGCAAGATGCGCATCACGCCGCCGCCATTGAGATGGATGGCGGAGCGGAGAAGCCGATCGGTTTTGACTTGTCGATTATGCCGAGGCGGCCGCGTGGGGCGCCGGATATCGTCCACGGCAGCTTCAATCCCTGGCAGGCCGGCATGTCCGCGCGCGCGACGGCGATTGCGAAACTGCTCGCGCCGATTCAGGCGGATCAGTTGCTGCCCGGTAACGGTGAAGCGGACATTGAGCCCCTGATGGCCGAAGGCGTCCCGGGGTTCGGGCTGCGAACCGTGATGACGCATTACTTCGATTACCACCACACCGAGGCCGATACGTTCGACAAGATCGCGCCGGAAGACTTCAAGCAGTGCGTGGCTGCGATGGCGGTGATGAGTTACGTTCTGGCGGACTGGCCGTAGTCAATTCTTCATCAGCCAGACTTCCGACACCTGAACGCCGCGGCCGTTGCCGCCGGAACCGCCGTGGCGCGTCCACTCGAGCGTGAGTTCGCCGGATGCCGTAGCCGCTTGCGGGATGTCGAATTCGAGCGGCGCAGGAGGGTTGGGCTTTTCGCGAAATGGGTGAATTTCGATGCCGCCATTCGCGACCAGGCGCACCGGAACTTTCAGCGCATCGCCGCCATAGACAATGCGAATGCGGTAATGGGCTGACTTGTCGAGATTCCCGTAATGCATGCGGAGCGGCGTTTCACCAAGAGTTTCAGCATCGGTGTACCAGGAAACGCGCCATCCTTCTTCGGGCGTTTTCGCGCCGAAGCCAACCATCGGAGATTTGAGGAAATCCGGATCCTGATCGTAAGGCTCGCCACGGACGAGATGCGGTGAACGCGCGGGATCTCCGAGGTCATCGTAGAAGCCGCCGGGTCCTGGATCGTCCCAGTGGACGATGCGGCCGATGGCGACGCGCCGGGATTGCTCATCCGGCAAAGCGCGAATGCGCTTGAATTCGTTTTCGAGCCACACGCGATCGTTCAGAGCGAAATCGATGGCATCCAGATTCTCGCCGCGGCCGAGAGCCAGCGCCTGATAGCGCGGCACACTGAGCTGCATGTGGATGCTCTGAAAGAGCGCTTCGGCGAGTTCAAACACACGGGCGCGGATGGCGTGATCGTCCGGCGTGAGGCGGTCGGCGTTGAGGATTTTTTCAGCCGCGTTCATATCCGGCAGTGCGCGGATCGCGTCGCGTTCGGCGGTGGATTCGGCGGCGAGGCGGCGCACCTCGAAGGCGTCGTAATAAGCGCGATAGAGCGCTTCCTGAAATCGCCAGTTCAGCTTCTGCTGCGGCGTGGCGTGCGTTTCCATATCGCGAAAGCCGGCGAGAGTGGCGGCTGCGGTGGCCGGCTTTTGCCAGTCTCGTTCGAGGGCGGCGAGGCCATCGGCAAAGCGCGTTTCGAGATCGGGACCGATGAAGAAGCGCGAGTAGTCCCGAAGAATATCCGTGATCTTCGCGTCGGGGTTCCAGCCGAGACTGCTCCAGATGAACTTGTTCACATCGTCGTTGCAGCCTTCCGAATACGTCACGAACCCGATGGAATCCGGCGCGTAGCGGTGGAAGATGGCGGATTCGTCGAGCGGCCGCGGGTTGATGACTTCGCGGCCTTCCGTCGTCGCAAAAGCAAAGCTCCAGTTCGGAACAGGGAATTCGGAGTGGATGCTGTGCGTGATATCGGGATAGAAGCGGACCGGATAGCGTTTCGGGACGCGAGCGCGAAGTTCGTCGAAACTGCCCCGGATCTGGGGGCCGAAGACGACGCCGGTGAGCCACTGCGGCTCGGCGTCGAGAATCGAATAGAATTCTTCGAGCCAGTCCCCGTCGAAACTCTGGGGTGAGACCCACATCTGCGCGTTCGGGTGGTAGCGGCGCAGATTGGCCGCCTGTTTTTCGAGCAGCGCCAGAAGATACTTCGGCCGGGTGTGTCCCGGGTCGCCGCCGGGAACGAAGACAGCGTCGATGCGCGGCAGCCTGCGGAAAACGTCGCCCCATTCTTTGAGCGCGAAATCGACGGTGGCCGGATCGGAATAGTCTTTGTCCATTGCCGGATACCAGATGGAGACATTGAGCCCGTAGTCGTTCGCGATGCGGGACTGTTCAATCATCATGTCCATCTGCGACAGCGGGAAGTGAGGCGAATCCGGCGCATCGTCCGAGCGCGGCGGGATCAGCTCGATGGTGTTCGCGCCGAAGATGGCGAGTTCGCGGATGTACTGGTCCCACATGGGAACGGACCAGCCATCGTAAGCATTGGTCTTTGGGCGGTAGCCCAGCTGGTGTCCGCGCACGGCGTATTTCGGGGCTGTGGCGACATCGAGATTGTCCGGGATTTCCAGCCGCTGGCGCTGCATGAGCGCGCGGCGAAGGAAATAGCCCGCGCCGAAGAGAACGCCACGATCGTCATCGCCTTCGATCACCACCCCGGTTGGGTTCGTTTGGACATGAAATCCCTCCGGCGGACCGGAGCGCCTTCGGATCAGAATGCGGAGCCTGGAGGTATTGGCCGAACCCGCCGTTCCGGCGATTGGAAGACGCAATTGGGTTCGTTTGGTAATTTCTTCCGCGATGACCTGGGCAGCTCTGCGACCCATGGCGCCGGTCTCCGGAGCGGGCAGGATGTCCGCAGTGCGGAGGTCGAGCGCGAAGGCCGACGAAGCGGCGAGGAGCGCGATAAGGGCTCGGGTCACCTCGAAATTCTATACTGGGAGGTTGCCCAAAGTTACGTTCCTTCCCGCCAACGAAACGTTCGAATTCGAGCACGGAGAGCTGCCGTACAAAGGCCATGGGAAGCCGGAGTCGCTGCTGGACGTAGCGATGAACAACGGATTTCATCTGGAACATGCGTGCGGCGGCAACTGCGCGTGCACGACGTGTCACGTGGTGGTGAAGCAGGGCGCGGCGAATCTGTCCGAGATGGATGACGATGAACTGGATCGCGTGGAACAGGCGGCGGATTATCAGTTGAACTCGCGGCTGGGCTGCCAGGCGGT
>DAIDJK010000451.1 GCA_027450225.1 Bryobacterales bacterium
CTTCATCCGCGGCCTTCCCTTCGCGCCGGACGCCGTCTCGAACTCGGCGGTCGGCAGATACAACTTGTGCGTGGACGTATCGATTCCCATGGTCCGTGCGCCCTCCGGAGTCTTCACCGTTTCCACGATCTCGAACTTTCCGCCCTTTTCTTCTGCCACCGCGAGCGAACCGTCGCGGCAGCTTGCGAACGCTTCCCGCCCGTCGATCTTCGTCGCATCCACGCCCGCTCCAATCGGCAACGCCGCCAGAACTTTCCCATCCGTAGTACTCATTACCACCAGCTTCTGCGGATTTCGGCAACCGATGAACAGCCGGTGATTCTTCGTGTCGATCGACATACCTACCGGCGCTCCGCCAGGCGCCACCGGCCAGCGCGCGATCACTTTCCTCGCCGCGATGTCCACTTCGGCTACTTCGTTCTTGTCCATCAGATTGATGAAGACCTTGCCTGTTCCATCGGCAGCCAGAAATTCGGGCGAGCCTCCCAGTTCAATCGGCGCCTCGATCTTCCCGTTATTCACGTCGATATCCGGCTTGAAGGTCATCAGCACGCCGTTATCGCCCGACACCACCAGCACCCGGTCGGTCGCCGGATCGTAGATAATTCCGTCCGCGTCCTTTTCCGCCTGGATCCTGCCGAGCACCTTGTTGGTCTTCAGGTCGAACACGAACACCGCGCCATCACCGCCCCCGTCGCTGATGAATCCGCGGCCCACCTTCGGCGCAATCGCCACTCCATGCGCAATCCTCTGGCCGGGCATGTCGCCCAGAACATTGCCGGAATCCGCGTCGATCACCATCGTGTGCGTACTCCTCGGCACATAAAGGCGGTGAGTAGTCGGGTCTGCGGTCAGATAATCCCAGGCGCCTTCGCCGCCAATGTGCATCGTTCTTTCCACGCGCCAGTCCGTCTGGGCCCGCGCCCCGATAACTCCTCCGAACAGCAGCGCGCACGCAAATACAGCCCGGCTCATGTTCCGCATCGATTGTTCCTTTCCGGCGCGCACCACTTAAGGCGCACATCGCCACTCCACACTTTCTCCATCGGACCTGAATGCCGCCTGAAAAAGCGTCCCTAATCCTGGGGTCAGAAGATAACTTTCAACGCGAACTGGATTTGCCGCGGCAGATAATCGCCGTTGATCTCCCCCAGCAGATTGTTCACCTGCGCGCCGGACCGGTTGAACTGCGCCGTGTTGTTTACCGTATTGAACTGCGGATGATTGAACGTGTTGAACGTCTCGACCCGGAACTGCACCGCCCGCTCCTCGCCAAACGGGAAATTCTTGAACAGGCTGATGTCCCAGTCATTCACGCCCGGGCCTCGAAACGCGTCCGGCGGCGCATTTCCGGGATTTGCCGCCGTCGGCGGCCCGATCACGCTCGTGTTGAAGAATCGATAGAACGTGCGCTGGCCCTTCGGCAGTTCCAGCGCGGCGATTGCCGGCAATTGCGCATTGCGTGCCGCCTCGTCCGGCACGGAACTACTGTGGGCGATCTGGGTGGCATATTATTGCCGTCTCCGGACGGTGTCGAGACAAATTCGGTGAAAGTCAGGCGCAAAAGTACGCGATTTCGCAACTTACCCGGAAAGCTGAAGATTAGGCTGAAAAGAAAAACCTGAAGTTTTGGTGAAGGAGCGCGAATGAAACCGCCGTAAGTCGGCGGATTATCTTGCCCGGTGTTGCGGCGGAAAAGTTACAGCCGTAGAGTGATGCAAGCGATACGGGTAATCTTCCCCGGCAGTTACTTACTCGTCGAAGGCCAGTGTTTATAGGTCACGTTCCTGTCGCCCTCGACAATCCCGGCTTCGCGATTCCCCTCAATGTCGTTCCACGTCCCGGTAACTCCCGAAGGCCAGGTCACCCGCAACTTCTCTACCTTCGTCGCCGCTCCCAACCCGAAATACAGCGTGAATGAACTCTGCGAGTAATAACTCCCGCCGCCCATCACCTCGGCCATCTGCTTCCGGCCGCCCGCCTCGATTTCGACTCTCGCCCCGACCGCGCTGCGGTTCGATTTCGTCCCCGTCAGCGTCACCGCGATCGCATTTCCCCTCGGCCCCGTATTCTTCAGCAGCGATGGCCGCTCGTTCCGGTTCGCAATCACGATCTCCGGCCGCCCGTCCCCGTCCAGATCCCCCACCGCCAGTCCGCGCGCCGGCCGCAGCGTCTCGAACGCGGGCCCGGCCGATGCCGTGATATCCGCAAACCGTCCGTTCCCCAGGTTCCTGTAGAGCAGCGTCTTCTGCCGGTACGTCTCGCCCAGCGGCGCCCGATCCACCTCCGGATACACATGCCCGTTCGCCATCACCAGATCCGGCCAGCCGTCCTCATCCACATCCAGAAACGCGATCCCCCACCCGAGCAGCTGGTTCCTGCCCAGCCCCGCCTCTTCGGAAACGTCCGTAAAATAAAGGCCGCCTTCGTTCCTGTACAGCGACGGCCTGTCTCCTGAAAAATTCGTCTTCGCGATATCCAGCAATCCGTTCCCGTCGTAATCCGCCACCGCGATCCCCATGCCGGCCTGCAGACGCCCGTCCGCGTTGTACGCCACGCCCGCGCGGTCGCCCACCTCTTCGAACGTTCCGTCATGCCTGTTGCGATAGAGCAGACTCGGCGTCTGGTCGCAAGCCACGTAGATATCCGGCCAGCCGTCGTTGTCGAAATCCGCCGCCGTCACGCCCAGCCCGAACCGCCCGCCCGGCTGCAGAATCCCGGCCTTTTCGCTCACGTCCGTGAAAGTCCCGTTGCCGTTGTTGTGCAGCAGAATGTTGTGGCCCGGCGGCAGCCCGTGCGGCCCGCACCACACCGCCATCCCCTTCCATTCGCAGTTCCGGCTCGAACCCGGTTTCGGCGCCTTCGCCAGATCGAAGTCCACGTAATTCGCAATGAAAATGTCTGCGTAGCCGTCGCGGTCGTAATCCACGAACGTGCATCCCGACCCCCACCGCGTCCCCGTCACCGGCAACCCCGCGCGCGCCGTCACATCCTCGAAGCGCCCGTTGCCCAGATTCCGGTACAGCACGTTCTGCCCGTAATACGTCACCAGCAGATCCGGATGCCCGTCGTTATCGAAATCCCCCACGCACGCCGCCTGCGCCCACCCCGTTTTCCGGATGCCCGCCCGTTCCGCCACATCCATGAAATGCCCCGCGCCATCATTGTGATAAAGCTGCGAAGGCGTTCCCGGACCCTTCGCGTTCAGCGTCGTCCCGTTCGCGATGAAAATATCGTTTGCGCCGTCACCGTCGTAGTCGAAAATCGCCACGCCCGTGCCGGTCGATTCCAGAATGTAATCCGACCGCGCCGCGCCCCCGAACGTTGTCGGCTTCGTCAGCCCCGCCTCTGCCGCGATATCGACAAATCGGGCCCCGTTCTCGCCGGCCACCGCGGGCGCCAGCATGCACCCGATCCACAGCACGGCCAGACGCCGCGCGCCCCTCGCCGCCCTCATACGCGCCGTGCGTTCTTCTGCCCTTTGAGCACCAGTTCCATCGCCAGCAGCGTCGCCGCCTGGTCCTGCGCCGTCTGCGTCCGGTTCACGATGTCGTCCACCAGCCGCGGTCCGAACGGCAGCGCCAGCCGGCTGCAGTCGATATACCGCGCCGACTTCCCGTCCGCGATGAACAGATGTTCCCCACCCGGCCGTCCCGCGATGTCGAACGTCTTCCGCAGCTCGATGTACCCCTGCGTCCCCAGAATGAACGTCCGCTCATCGCCAAACGCCGTCACGCCGCCCGGCGTCAGCCAGTCCACCCGGAAGTACCCCAACCCGCCATCGCCCTGCGCCATCATGTCCCCGAAATCCTGAAATTCCGGATGCTGCGGGAAGCTCACATTCGCCACCCGCGACATCACCGCTTCCGCCGTCTTTGACCCTGTGAAGTGCACGAACTCATCCGCCTGGTGCGACCCCAGATCGCACAGCGTACCGCCGTAGAGCGCCGGATCCCAGAACCAGTCGGGCCGCGTCGGCTCGTTCACCCGGTGCGGCGCCAGTTCAATCGTCTGCACCACGCGCCCAATGGCTCCGGCTCTCACCATCTCGCCCGCGTGGGTCGTCGATCGCTGCTCCATCCGCCCGAACATCACCGCGAAAATCCGCCCCGTTTCCTGAACCGCCCGCCGCACTTCGGCAAGCTGATCGAGCGTCGTGATCGCCGGCTTGTCGCTCAGAAAGTCTTTGCCATGCCGCATCGCCCGCACGCCCAGCGGCGCCCGCAGATTCGGTACCGCCGCCGAGCACACCAGCTGCACGGACCGGTCATTCAGCGCTTCGTCTTCATCCCGCGCCACCCGCACCCCCGGGTAGCGCTTCTGAAATGCGGCCAGCGCCGCGGCGTTGGTGGAGTGTACCCACGCGAGTTCGCCCCCGGAACGCAGCATCGTGTCCGTAATCCCGTTGATGTGGCTGTGATCGAGCCCGATCACGGCGAACCGGATCGTGTGTTTCGGCGGTGCTTCCGTCGAACTCTCCACCACTTCGTGCGCTGCATCTCCCGATGTCTGGAACGCCAGCGCCATTTCCGCAAACCCGCTGGTGATCCCCATCGCTCCGGCGGCTTTCAGAATGGAGCGGCGCTCCACGCGATTCTTCGGCATGCGGCCAGTTTAGCCCTGCCGTTCAGAGCCGCGCAGCCCCGGCGAAGCCGGCGCCGCGGTTCTCAGTAGTAATCTTTCCCCTTTTTGCGATATTTCGGGATCTGATTCCGGATAGCCAGTGGATTTGCCTGGCCATTCAGGTACCACGGACTCGCCCAGTTCGGCGTCGGGTCGTTGCTCGGCGCCGAAAAAATCGTGATCCCGAGATATTGCAGCACCACCGCGCAGTATCGGCACACAATGCGGCTTGCCCCGATCATCTCCGGCTTGTCCCGGTACCCTTTCAGCCATTCCGAAACCGCCAGCATCTCGGCGTGCGCGTACTCTTCGCTCGAATCCGGCGTCACGTAGTCGATCCCCACCTGAATGCCGTGGTTCGTCAGGATATCCGGCGCCGCATCGTTCGTTCTCTCGTAATAGCGCTGGCCGAAAATCGTGTAATCCGCGTTTTCGTGGTTCACCACCGCAAACGTCGCGGTTTGCCGGTAACCGTGCGACGCGCTCAGCTGGCTCGCCACCGTGTCGAGGTTGGGAACCGAAGTCGTCATGTTCGGCGAATACATCCGCTGGACCACGCCCGGAGCGAATCCCGCCTGCATCGTTCCGGCCCGAATCATTCCCGTATCGCGGAGCTTCATCTGCGCTGCCGGCGGCGGCCAGTGCGTCGCGTGAGGGTTTCCCGCCTTCCGGTTCACCGCCGGCGCGCCCGGCCGGTACACAGCAGGCGCAGCCCGGACAGGCGCCGCGGGCCGGTAAACCGGGGGAGCGGTAATTGCCGGCTTTTTCTGAACCGCGGCGGGCCTGCCAGGGAAAAACATCTCGCCAGATTATATCGGAACACCGCGTTATTCGGCGGAATTTCCATGGATTTCGCGCCCGCTCCGCAGCGGCGTTCTGGCAGCGCGCGCTCGGCTGTTTCATCGATCTCGGACTGGCGGTCGCGCTGTGGGCGCCTTCCGAAATTGCCTGGAGCGTTTTCGTGCTCCACGAGGAGCATGTCGATCTGCGCTGGGATTTCCACGAGATCGGCAATATCGTCTTCGTCGTACTCTGCTTCGGGCTGTTCAACTATCTCGGCAACGGGCAGACTCCCGGCAAGTGGGTCGCCCGCACCAGAGCCGTATCGCTCACCGGTTCGCGCCTCGGAATCTGGCAATCCGTCGAGCGGGCGCTCGGATACGGCGCCGCTGTACTCGAATGCGGCCTCGGCTTCCTCCAGTTTTTCTGGAGCCCGAACCGCATGTGCGCCCAGGAGCGCCTTGCCGAGACCGTCGGCCTCGACGTCCGAAAGCGCAACCGCGCCATGCCTGGCGGCTGACGCGCCTCCCGATTCCGGGTTTGTGGCGCCTTACCGCGCGCCCGTGTCCTCCAGTGCCCGCCGCGCTTCTTCCGCTTCCGGCAGATCTGGATTTTCCGCCAGCGCCGTCGCGATCAGCTTCGAGCCCCGCTGCCGCTCTCCCGCTCTCAGATATGCCATTCCCAGGTGATACCGGCGAATGATCGCCGCTTCCGTCGCCGCTGAGCCATCTTTGCGGCTTGCCTCCTCCAGAATTTGCGCGGCGTTGGCGTAAAGGCCCTTCCGGTAGAGCACCCAGCCGAGCGTTCCCTCCACGTCCGGGTTGCCGGGCGCCATTCCGCTCGCCTTCTGCGCAAGCGTCAGCGCTTCCTCCAGCCGGTCGGTCCCGGCCGCCAGCACATACGCCAGATTGTTTAGCGCCACCAGGTTCTCGCCGTCTGTCGCGAGCACCTGCCGGTAATCCCGGATCGCCGCCCCGCAGTCGTGCATCCGGTCCTCTACATTCGCCAGCCACAATCGCGCGGAAAGCCGGTAGCCCTGCCGGTCCAGCAGTTTCGTAAAGGATTGCCGCGCCTCGTCGAGGTGGCCCTTGTTGGCCTCGAGCATCGCCAACTGGAAATCCGCCTCCGCCGAAATGTCCCTGTCGAGCGGTTTTGCCGCCAGAAACGCCTCGCGCGCGCCGTCATAATCTCCGGCCTTGGCGAGCCACTGGCCTTCCGCCATCCGGACCGCCGCCGATTTCGGCCGTTTCGCCGCATAGCTCGCGAGAAATCTCGAACCTGCCGCAACTCCCCCTTCGGCCGCATCGCATTGCGCCATCGCCCACGCCAGACGCTCGTCGTCCGGTTCGTCCGCCAGCGCCTCGGCAAGACGGGCCCGCGCCCCCGAATAATCCCGCGCCAGCATTTTCGAAACCGCGCTCTGAAGCAGTAACTCGGGGCTGCGCTCCGCCCGCAATGCCGCTTCCGCTGACCGGCCGAACTCTTCCCTGTCTCCCTGAACCAGCAACGCCCAGTTGCGCAGTATCGTCCAGCCCGTCGCTGCCTTTTGCTGCTCCGGTGCGGCGTTCAATACGTCCAGCGCCGGCTGCGCTGCGTTCGCCGTCAGAAGATTCCGCGCCAGATCCAGTCGCGCCGGCGCCAGACTCGGATCTGTTCGAATCGCCTCCGCCAGTTCCTGTCTCTCGAGCAGCGCCTGCCCGCGCGCCCGATACACTCTCGCCAGCAGAAAGTGCGCCATCGCCGTATTGCTGTCGAACGACAAAACCTGTTGCAGATGCCGTTCCGCCTCGTCATACTCGCCGTTGCTCAGAAGCACGGTGCTGTAAAGCAGCAGCGCATCCACATCTTTCGGATCCTCTGCCAGACTCTCCGTAAGAATCCGCTTCGCCCGTTCGCTCTGTCCGCCAAGCAGACACGCGATCGTCAGATTGTTCCGAACGGCGCGGTCATGGCGGTTCGCGCTTGAGAGTCTCTCGAACTCGCGGATCGCCTCCCGGTACCGCCGCTCCGCCATCAGATACTTCCCGTAAACATCGCGATACTGCCGCTTCGGCAGATTCGAAACCTGCCGATAGAGCTTTTCGGCTTCACTTGTGCGGCCCATCTGCGTCTCCGCCATCGCAAGCCCGATCATCGCCACATCGCTCTGCCCGTCCAACAGCAGCGCTTCCTGAAACTGGCTGGCCCCCGCCGCCCAGTTGCGTCTCGCAACGTAGAAGTCGGCGAGCGCCAGTCGCGCCTCCGCCGATTTCGGAGCCCGGCGGGTCAGGTCCCGCAGCGTCTGTTCCGCCTGCTCCGGCTCTCCACGCGCTGCCTTGAGCCTGGCCATCGCCACCGCGGACCGAACTCTTTCTGGAAACGATGCGATCGCCCGGCCGAGCAACTCTTCCGCCGCGTCCGGCTTGCCCAGCCGGAACTCGATCATCGCCAGCGCATCCAGAGCATCGCCATCGGGTTGGGAATTTCGCAGCAGCCGGCCAAGATTGTCCCTGGCGGCCTCCAGCGTCTCACGCGTTCCTGTCGCCGCCGTGATCTGCGCCAGTTCCACCTGTGCGCCCACGTGTCGCGGATCGAGCTTCGCTGCCTGGCTGAATTCTCTGTAAGCTTCGGCCGGACGGCCTGCGTTCAGATAAGCGAGACCCAGCCGGTAATGCGCCTCCGCATCGGACGGCATCGACTGTACTGCATTCTGAAAATCGAGAATGGCTCGCGCGTAGTCCCTGCCGGCCGCTTCAGCTTTGCCGCGCCGCAGAAACTCTGCCTCTCTCTGCTGCGGAGAGCGCCTGCAGCCGCACAGCACAAGCGCGGCTGCCAGGATGCAAAACGATGTGCTTCTCAAGCCGGCACTCCGCTGGCCCCCGCCACGCCTGCCCGCGCGGAGCGATTCACGCGCAACCCCGCGCGTTCTTCAGGCCTGGGGCTGATTCTTTCTTCGGATTCCGATCACCGCCACCGCGGCTGTCCCCAGAAGCAGCAGCGATACCGGCTCCGGCACCGGAGACACCGGCGTGCCGTTGCTCGCAAATCCGCTTTGAGTAAATATGCTCGTGTAGTCCGTCTTGCAGTTCGTTCCGCCGCAGCCCCAGCCAAGCGCGATGGTTCCTTTGGGCATATTGCTGAATGTGAGATCGAGCAATCCATAATCTCCGAAATTCGCGGCGTAGGAATTCAGATTATAGACATACAGAGAATAGCCGCCCGTCTGCGTGATTCCATCCTTAGTCTCTGCGGAATTGTAATTCGAGGTCTGCTCCGAGTTGCTGATTCCCGGCGCCGAGGAGCCGAGCGACGTGCTGTTCACCTTCCCGCTGTTCAGTTGCGTTGGCCCGGATGGCGCGATGCTGACCGTGTGCGACGCGCCGGATGACGCCGAAATATTGCCGGACCCGTTCACGTTGCCCACGTTCGTGTAAGTCTCAACTGCCGTGATGCTCGGCGCGGTCACCGGCGGATTCACAAACGCAAGGATCAGATCCAGCTGCGTGAACGCGCCTCCGTTACTGTGATTGTAAAAGGCGAGCTGGTTGGACGAACCGATGTTGGTCAACTCCCCGCCCACGTAACCCGGCGTAAAATTGAACGCGTTCGTGCCGGTCACGCTGCCGACCCACAACGATTGAGCCGAACCCATGCTCACAAGGCCCAGACCCAGAATGCAAAAAGACAGGAGTCGCATTGAACGCCAGTTTACGCACGTTCCGGGCCAACTGTCTGCGCTCCTGCTCCCTGAAGCGGATCTGTAATAAAGGAAAGATCTTATACGCCCAGCCGCGATTGAGGCCGGGACTTGCAAAGCCGCCGTGCCGTCCCCGAAAGGAGCACGAAAGCCAAATTCCTGGCGTGACGGTCCCACGGCCCCCATTGGTTCAGCCAAACCGGCCACGGAACCCCCAGACGTGTTTCTTTTCATCGAAGCGTTTAAGCGTTTACCACTAGTGCTATTGCATTATTCGTTACACAAGTGATAACATGCCACGCAGCCTGTTTTCTCGGAAGCAGGGACCAAGGGGGAATATGTATCGCTACGTTGCGGGGCTTGTGCCCCTGCAGGCAGGGAGTCCTTTCTGCCTGGGGAGTTGTAGTAATTCTTCGTAGACGATTCCCGTTGTAGTGGTTCGGTAATTTGCGGCCCGGACGCGGAAGCGCATCATCATGCGCCTCCGCTGCTGGAATCCGTCTTGTTTTAGCAACTCTACGTTGGAGAAATTAATGCGAAGAACCGTCATTACTCGGGCAGCGATGTTGCTGTTCGTGTTTGCGGCGTTTGTTTTCGGCCAGCGCGACTTAGGGACGATCGCAGGTTCAGTCACCGATCCCCAGGGCGCTGTCGTACCGAACGCCAAAGTAACCATCACAGAAGCGGCCACCGGCCTCAAATATGAACTCGCCACCAACTCGGCCGGTGAATTCGTCCGTCCCGCTTTGAAACCTGGCATCTATTCCGTCACCGCCGAAGCGCCCGGCTTCCGCCGCGTGCAGCAGGATAATGTCCAGCTCGTCGGTGGTGACCGTGTCGCCGTCCCGCTCACGCTCGCCGTCGGTGACGTCAACCAGTCCATCGAAGTGTCGGCCGCCGCGCCCATACTGCAGACCGAAAGCACGAAAATCGGCGCCAACCTCGATTCCAAGTCCGTCGCCGATATTCCGCTGGGCGGCCAGCGCAACATCACTTATCTCGCCCGCCTGTCTCCCGGCGTTGTTCCCGCCGAACAGGGCGCGCGGGATGGCGCCAACGGTGGATTTTCGGCCAACGGCGTTCGCTCCAACGGCCAGAACAATTACCTTCTCAACGGCGTTGACAATAACATCAACACCATCGACTTTCTGAATCAGACCGCTTACGCTATTGCGCCTTCGCCCGATTCGGTCGCCGAAATCAACATCATCACCAGCGGCTACAACGCGGAATACGGACGCGCGGCGGGCGGCGTCATGAACGTCACCCTCAAGTCCGGTACCAACCAGCTCCACGGCACTCTTTATGAGTACCTGCAGAACAAGGTGCTCGACGCCAACCGCTGGGAGAACAACTTCGCCGGCAAGCCCCGCGGCAAGTTCAACCAGAATCAGTTCGGCGCCACCGCCGGCGGAGCCATCATCAAGAACAAGCTCTTCATGTTCGGCGATTACCAGGGCACCCGCATCCGCGACGAAGGCGGCTCCTATCCGAACCTCGGCTACGCCGGTTTCGCCACCGTACCCACTCCGGCCATGAAGACCGGTAACTTCGCGGGCAACCTTGGTGGCGTTCTTTCGAACGGCGCCATCCAGGGCGGCGTCTACGATCCCGCCAGCACCGTCTATTCGAATGGTCTGCCGGTTTCCCGCACCATGTTCCCCGGCAATGTCGTCCCGCAGAGCCGCTTCGATCCCTCGTTCGCGAAGATCATGGCGCTCTATCCGAATCCGAACCAGCCGTTCGTCACCGGCGTCGGTACCCCGCCCACCAACGATTACTTCTACACCACGCCTGGCGCGTGGAACACCGATCAGGGCGATACCCGCGTCGATTACCACATGAGCGACAAGAACAGCATCTTCGGTTCGTTGAGCTGGTCCGATACCGGCAAGACCGATGGGCCAATCTTCTCCGGCGCGGCCCAGGCGCTCGACGGCTCGCCCTTCAACGGCGCTCAGGAAATCGACCTCAGCCGCAATGCCCAGATCAGCTTCACGCGCGTCTGGAGCGCTTCCGTGGTCAGCGAATCCCGCGTCGGCTTCACGCGTCTCGTTACATCCCGCCTCGGGGCCAATCCGGGCACGGATCTGTTCAAGCAGTTCGGCATCGGCGGCTACGATCCGACCGGGAATGCCGCCAATAACGGCGGTCTCCCTCAGATCAACTTCTCCAACGGCTACCCGCAGACCGGCGCCAACGACTGGATTCCCACCAAGGAATACAACAACGTGTGGGACTTCATCCAGAACGTTTCCGTCGTCCAGGGCAAGCACTCCTTCAAGTTCGGCGCCGAGTTCCGTCCCATTCAGTTCCCGTTCTTCCAGGTGCCTCAGCCGCACGGCAACATCGGTTACAGCAACAACGAAACCGCGTACCCGCTCGTCGGCTCCATCGGCAGTCTCACGGGTGACGCCATGGCCTCCGCTCTCCTCGGCCAGATCGACAGCGGCGGCATCTCGACGACGAACTTCGTTTCGTCCCGCAAGATCGCCTGGGCCTTCTACGCGCAGGATGACTGGAAGGTCACTCCGAAGCTGACCGTCAACCTCGGCGTGCGCTACGATCTCTGGTCGCCCATCTATGAGCAGTGGGGGCGCCAGTCCAACTTCAACCTCCAGAACAACACTCTCTACATCCCGACCGGTCCCAATCAGAACGCGCCCCTGCCGCCGAACTTCTCCACGCTCTTCCCGAACGTGACCGTTTCCCGCGGCCAGGTGCCCAGCACCCTCATCCCATGGGATAAAACCGACGTCGGCCCCCGTATTGGCATCGCCTATCAGCTCAATGACAAGACGGTTATCCGCTCCGGCTTCGGCATCTTCTACGGTGGCGAAGAAAACCAGGGTGGCAGCCCGAACCGCGGTGAAGGCGTACCGTTCAACGAGACGGTCAACCTGAGCCGTACCCAGGGCGTCAGCCAGTTCATCGGCGTCTCCGATCCGAACTGCACGGGTTGCAACTTCTTCCCGGGCGGTCTCACCGGCGGTTATCCGCTCAGCCCGTTCACCCTGCCCGCCGGTATTTCCATGCGCGGCGTGCAGCCGGACTTCCGCAGCCCGCTGGTTCAGAAATGGAACCTCGCGGTGCAGCGCGAACTGCCCGGCAACATGGCCCTCGAACTCGGCTATGAAGGCAACCACTCCGCCCACCAGCTCATCCTCTGGAACGCGGATCCGTGCCCGAACCTCGGCACCACCAACTCCTCCATCAGCTGCGCTTCGCTGCAGGAGATCCAGCCCGCCTGCCCGCCGCCTACCTGTCAGTCGGTCGGCAACGGCCTGTCCACCACCTCCACCTTTGGCATCGGCAATTACAATGCGCTCACCGCCAAACTGGAAAAGCGCTATTCGAACGGTCTCCAGTTCGTGGCTGCCTACACCTATAGCCACGCGCTCGCCAACTCCAGCACGCCGCTCAGCGGTTCGTCAGGGTTTGCGCCAAAGGATCAGACGAATTACAACACCGGCTATTCGAGCGCCGCGTGGGACATCCGGCATAACTTCACCACCGGCTTCAATTACGATCTGCCGTTCGGTAAAGGCAAGACCTACCTCAACACCATGAACAAGTTCGCCGATGGCGTACTTGGCGGATGGACCGTCAACGGCCTGCTCACCCTCCGCACCGGTCAGCCCTACACCATTCGTTACAACGGATGCCAGGGTGTCTGGAACGAATGCACGGCGAGCGTGGTTCAAGGCGCCAATCCGAACGCGGCTCCCGCGGGCGGCAGCACGCCGAACGAGTGGTTCAATATCGCCAACTTCACCACGCCTGCTCCGCTTACCGGCGGCAACCTCGGTCTGCAGAGCCAGGTTGGTCCTCCCAACCGCACGCTGGACGCCTCGATCTTCAAGACTTTCCCGATCACCGAGCGCTTCAGCATGCAGTTCCGGGCCGAAGCCTTCAACCTCGGCAACACCCCGCAGTTCAACCTGCCCGACAATAACCTGCAGGATTCCACCCTGCTGCACGGCAACGGCAACTTCGGCAGAATCACCAGCACTCTCGCGCAGAGCGAACGGCATCTCCAGTTCTCCCTGCGTCTGATGTTCTAAATCTTCTCGAGTCGCTGTTCTTCGAGGGCGGTCCGCTTCGGCGGGCCGCCCTTTTTTCTTTCCGCTGTAACCTTCCTCGCCTATACTCGACTGGATGCCGCAGATCGACATGCCCACTCCCGGCGCCTTCTCCTGGATCGCACTCAGTACCTCCGATCAGAACGCCGCGAACTCTTTTTACGCCGCCCTCTTCGGCTGGGACGCGCAGGATCGGCCGATGGGGCCCGGTGGTTTCTACACCATGTTCCGTCTCCACGGCCGCGATGCCGCCGCCGCTTACGCCATGATGCCGGACGAGAAAGCCGCCGGCATTCCGCCCCACTGGAATCTCTACGTCTCGGTCACCAGCGCCGATGAGACCGCACAGCTTGCCTCCCGCCTGGGCGGCAAAATCTGCGCCGGATCCTTCGACATCCCCGATGCCGGCCGCATGGCCATGCTCTTCGATCCCGCCGGCGCCCCCTTCGCCATCTTCCAGCCCGCCCGCCACATCGGATTCCAGGTCGCCGCCGAACCCGGCGCTTTCTGCTGGGCCGATCTGAACACGCCGGAGCCGGACAAAGCCGCCGGCTTCTACGGCAGTCTCTTCGGCTGGAAAACCACTCCCGGCGACTCCGGTTATCTGCATATCGCCAATGGCGACGAATATATTGGTGGGATTCCGCCCGCCTCGCAGCGCCACCCTCATGCGCCGCCGCACTGGCTCGTGTACATTCAGGTCACGGACTGCGCCGCCAGCGCATCTCAGGCCGCGGCCCTCGGCGCGAAAATTCAATTCGGCCCCGCGTTCACCGCGAATGTGGGAACGCTGGCAGTGATTGCCGATCCGCAGGGCGCGGTATTCGCTTTATTCCAGCCGAAGTAATTCGGCTGGCGCCGCTGGCGCGCCGATCCGTTTTTGCCAATGACGTGGCTGATTCTTGCGGTATGTGGAGCAGGCGTCGCGCGAGCCGTCTGGGCGCTCCTGTCGGCTTACGAACGCATGAGCGTGGCCCGCGACGAACTCGACGACAGTCTGCGCCCGGACGCGCCGGACCTGCCGGATCACTCCGCGCAGAAGGCGCCCCGCAAAACAGCCGATCCGGTCGTCGCGCCGCCCGATTCAGCCGGTTCCGAACGTCCGATATAATCCCCTCAGCCCAAAGCGCGATTACAAAACGAAACCCATGCGCCTCGCCCCCTGGCTCGTCCCCGTCTTCCTCGCAGCCGGCCTCTTCGCCCGCGATCCCCTGTCGGCCCGCATCGCTCACACCGACCCCTCGAAATACCGCCCCATCCCCGCCGTCCACGCCGGCGCCGGTACCCTCGATTTCGAACAGCTTTTCGGCGCCAGCGATTTTGACGTCAATCTCATGTTTCTGCATCGCGGCGTCATCGAGCCGAAAAGCAGCATCGGCGCGCACTTCCACAACACCTGCGAAGAGATGTTCGTCATCCTCGATGGCGAAGCCCAGTTCACCATCGATGGCCGCACGTCGCTGCTCAAAGCTCCGGCCGGCGCGCTCTGCCAGATGGGCCATTCCCACGCCATCTACAACGCCACCAGCAAGCCGGTGCAGTGGCTCAACATCAACGTCACCACCATCAAAGGCCATTACGACAATTTCGACCTGCACGATACCCGCGTCGGCGCCCCGCTCGATCCCGTTCCGCAGTTCATTTCCATGCGGCTCGATCGCGAAATGCTCCGCCCCACCGCCGATGGACTCCTTTACCGCCGCGCCCTCGCGCCCGATGTCTTCTTCACCAACTGGTCTTATGTGGATCACCTCGTCATTCCGTCCGGCAAAGCCAGTCCCTCGGACCGCCATCAGAATGTGGAGGAGTTTTACTACGTGATGAAGGGATCGGGAACCGCCAGCGTCGGTTCAGAATCCGCCGAAATACACGCGGGCGACGCCGTGCCCGTCCTGTTCAATGAGCCGCACCGCTTCGAAGCGAAGGGCGGCGATCTCGAACTGATGGTCGTCGGCATCGCGCGCGTGAAGTTCGCGCTCGATTAGCCTTCTTCGGAATCCGGAATCACTTCCGTGCGAAGCGCGTAGTTGGCGAGCGCCGCCTCCGCTTCCGGCACCAGCAGCCGGATCGCCGAATCGCCCGAAATCGTACATTCCACCCCGAAAATCTCCAGCGCCGCTTTCGCGTTCTGCGCCTCGAATTCGGTCGAGTAAACCCGGATCGGAATCATCCGGCCCTGCGCGGTTGAGGGTGCCATCGCCTTCCTCCGGCTAAAGTCTACAGCGAATCGACGGCAAACGGCGGCGTGGCGGGTACACTGAGTCGAGAATGGCGGATAACAGTTTCGACGTGGCCTCCGAGATTTCCTTCCCCGAGGTCAACAACGCGATCCAGCAGGCAATGAAGGAAGTCATCACGCGTTATGACCTCAAGGACTCGAAGTCCAGCATCGATTTCAATGAGAAAGACAAGAAGGTCACGCTCGCGAGTTCGGATGAGTTCAAGCTCAACGCCGTGAACGAAATCCTTCGCCAGAAACTGGTGAAGCGCAACGTGCCGCTGAAAGGCCTCATCTATGGCGAAATCCTGCCGGCCGCCGCATCCAGCGTCCGCCAGGAAATCACCCTCCAGCAGGGCATTCCCATCGAGAAGGCGCGCGACATCGTCAAGAAAATCAAGGACAGCAAACTCAAGGTGCAGGCCTCCATTCAGGGCGACGTCGTTCGCGTCAGCAGCAAGGACCGCGACACGCTCCAGCAGGTGATTGCGCTTTTGAAGGGAAGCGATTTCGGCATCGACATGCAGTTCACCAACTACCGCTCGAACTGACGTGCCTCGAAAAATCGAATCCCATTTCATCTCAGGCCCCGCCGGCCGCCTCGAAGCGCTGCTCGAAGAACCGGAAGATGCCGAGCCGGTCGAAGCCTGTCTCGTCTGCCATCCGCATCCGCTCTTTGGCGGCACCATGCACAACAAAGTCGTTTACCGCATTGCCCGCGGATTGCGCCGCGCCGGCGGCGTCGTCCTGCGCTTCAATTTCCGCGGCGTAAACCTGAGCCAGGGCGTTCACGACCACGGCAACGGTGAAGTGGACGACGCCCGGGCGGCGCTCGATTATCTCCGCGGCTTTTACCCCTCGCTGCCGTTCACCCTCGCAGGCTTCTCCTTCGGTTCGCGCGTCGCGCTGCGGCTCGGCTGTTCGCTCGCGCAGCGCCCGGAACGCGTCATCGCCGTCGGCTTTCCCACCACGCTCGGGAATTACGAATATCTGTCGTCCTGTACCGTCCCCAAGATGTTCGTCCACAGCTCCAACGATGTGCACGGCCCCAAAGCGTCGCTCGAATCGGCATTCCGCGATTTTGCCGAGCCCAAAACACTTCAATTCATCGATGCGGGCGATCACTTTTTCGCCGGCGCTCTCGAAGAACTCGAAAACACAATCGCAGCGCTGCCACGAACGCTTTCCTGATTGTTTTTTTTTTTTGAATTGCTGAAAATCAGGCGTGGTTGATATCGTCAGCACCATTGAGGAGCTTCGGCAAACCGGAGCGCAGTTTCTCCAGACCGATCTGCGCGCCGCGCTCACTTTTACCGATATCGCCCGTACCAGCGAAGTGAACGGAACGCGCGAGCGCAACGTTCAAAACGCCGCGAAGGCGTACGCTTCTGTCTGCCGCCTCATCCCGAAACTCCGTCTGCTTCCGCAGCAAGCGACGCCGGTTGAGGAACTTCGCCTCGAGTTGCGGCGGCGGCTCGAAGAACTCGGCGTAACGGTCTGACTTCACAGCCCGAACGGCCACACGCGCTGCACCGTCCTGCCGAGAATCCACTCCCGGTCTTCCGGCGTGAAGAAGCCAATCTGCGTGCGGTAGAGATCCACCGCCTGCGCATAGGTCAGCCACTTCAGCGAGATCGGCCAGTCGGTGCCCCACATCAGCCGCTTTGCGCCGAACCTGCCGTACAGTTTCTTCACCTGTTCCTGCGCGTCCGGATAAGGATACGGCTCTTTCGAAAGCGACCACATGTGGGAAATCTTGACGAACACCTTCGGATACCGTTCGAGCGCGAGCAGCGGTTCCAGCTTCGCCGGGTCGTTCAACGGCGTATCGGCCTGGTGGTCGATCACCACCGTCAGATCGGGAAACCGATCGATCAGCTTCGCCGCTTCCGGCACGCGCGCCGCCGGAATCAGCAGCGTCATCGGAACCTTCAGGTCCTGGCAGCGGCGCCACAGCGGAGGCATCAGCGGGCCTCGGAACCAGTCGCCTGAAGCATTCGCCGCCGGGCTGATGCGCACGCCGTGGAATCCGTCTTCCGCCGTCAGCCGCGCCAGCGTATCCGGCGCCCCCGGATCTTCCGGATTCACCCGGCACACGCCCTGGAATTTCCCCGCATACTTCTTCAGCACGCTCGCCAGATAGCTGTTGTCCCATTTGTAATGGATCACCTGAATGATGACGGTCCGCGACACGTTGTTCGCCTTCATCAGGTCCAGCAGCATCTCCGCCGACGCGTCTTCGGCCGGCGGATGAGCGCCGGGCGCGAATGGAAATTCGGGCGAGTGCTTCCACACGTGAACGTGCGAATCGATCGTCAGTGGAACCGTGTCCCCGGTGGCTGCGGCAACGGCTCCGGCGCCGGTCCCGGCCACCAAAGCGCCTGCAAGAAAGTCGCGGCGGTTCATCATCCAGCTGCCACGATATCGCATAAACAGCGAAGCTTCGCGGCCTGGCCGCGCATCCCAGATCGGGATGAGCGAAATTCATGCGCTGGCCGCGCGCGACACGAGCGGCAAACTTTCGCCTTATTCCTTCGACCCCGGCCCGCTCGGCGACGAGCAGGTGGAAATCGAAGTCCGGTATTGCGGAATCTGTCATTCCGATCTCTCCATGGCCACCAACGAATGGGGCTTTACCGCCTATCCTTTTGTGCCTGGCCATGAAGCCGTCGGGCGCGTAGTCGCCACGGGCCCCGCCGCGAAGTCCGTGCGGGAAGGGCAGACCGTGGGGCTCGGCTGGAACTCCGGGAGCTGCCTTCACTGCAGGCCGTGTCTCACCGGCGATCAGAACATGTGCGTAAGTCTGGAGCAGACCATCATCGGGCGCCCGGGCGCGTTCGCCACCCGCGTGCGCTGCCACTGGTTGTGGGCCATTCCGCTCCCCGAAGGCGTGGATCCGGCCAAAGCCGGTCCCCTGTTCTGCGGCGGCATCACCGTCTTCAATCCGCTGGTTCAGTTCGACGTGCGGCCCACCCACCGTGTGGGCGTCATCGGCATCGGCGGCCTCGGGCATCTGGCGCTCCAGTTCCTCAATAAATGGGGCTGCCATGTCACGGCCTTCACTTCGTCGGCATCGAAGGCCGAAGAAGCGAAGAAGATGGGCGCGGCCGATGTCATCGACACCCATTCGGGCGATGCCTTGAAAAAGGCGGCCCGCCAGTTCGATTTCATCCTCTCCACCGTGAACGTGAATCTCGACTGGGGCGCCTACATCTCAGCTCTCGCCCCGAAGGGCCGGCTGCACGTCGTCGGAGCCGCCCCCGAACCCATTCCCGTCTCCGCCTTCAGCCTGCTCACGGCGCAGCGCCAGGTCAGCGGCAGTCCGTCCGGCGCCCCGGCCACTGTGGCGCAGATGCTCGATTTCTGCGCGCGTCACGCCATCGCCCCCATCACCGAAGAGTTTCCGATGAGCCAGGCGAACCAGGCCATGGAGCATCTCCGCGCCGGCCATGCGCGTTATCGCATCGTGCTGAAGAACGATCTCACCTGAAGCGCCGAAGGCCGCCCTTCCATCGCGTGCAACAGGCCGTCCACGCGGGCGGCCTGTGTTATTCGCTGGCGCCGGGCGCTGCCGGGCCATAGAATAGCTCCAGGCAGAAAGCCATGCTGGCACGCGTTATTCAAGGATTCTTTCCCGCGGGAACAGCCAGGGTGTTGTGCCTGCTCCTGCAGCCCGCGCCTCTCAGTCCAGCGGCTCGGCGCTCTGCCGGCCGAGCAGCCGCTCGAGCAGCATTTCAGCGGCACGCCCACGTATTTCGCCGGCTGTCCCGTGCTCACCACCGGGGCGGGCGGAACGTCGGATATCGTGAAGCACGGCGTCACCGGTCTCTGCTGCGACCCCGCCGAAGCCGATGGCGCTACGAACGCCATCCGGCAGTTGCTCGCCGATTCGCCCCGCATCGGAAACTGCGCGAGCAGGCGCGTATCGATGCGGAGCAGTGGGGATGGGGCGCAGGCCACGCGCCACCTTGAGAGTCTTTAACCGGACGTGCTGAGACGCGAGGATCGGCTGCCCGGCCAGATCGGAGAATGCGCGGCGGCAGGGGCATCGCAGCAGGAAATCTGCCGGGGGCTGAACACTTCGCGCACCACCTTCCGCCGGCATGCCCGCCAACGTCGAAACTGGAAACTGCTACGCCGCAAACGGGACAATAGCCGCGCACAATCGTTGCCGCCACTGATACGACCGAAACGGCGACACAACGAATTTAAGGTGAACGGGAGTCAGCGAACGCTCACCCTTGGAAAAGTTCGGTTTGGAGTGCTTCAGTGTCCTTCGAATCTTCTGAAGCAGTGAACCGCACACGGCTTGCATCGAGATACTCACGGACTCGCTCCATCGCAATCCATCGGCGATGGAGGCTCTCGCAAACGACGCCGGTCGTATTGGACCCAGCGAATGGATCGACGACCAGGTCTCCCCGCTCTGTAAGAAGCCTGACGAAGAACTCCGGCAACGCCGCCGGAAATCTTGCGGGGTGCATTTTAAGACCTAGATCCTTTGTGCGCTTCGCGTAATCGTCGTTGGCAGCATTGTTGCCGAATTTGAGCATAGCCTCGGGAATCGGGACTTCCAAATCGTCCGAGAGACCATCTTCGACGACGTTCGAGGGTATCGCCCCACCTGCATCAACTTTGTCAAAGGAATCGCGAATAACGTGCCCGGAGGGTCGCACGGTCGCGCGCACCCCGCGGCGGTTCAGCCGAATCATGTCGGGGCTGTATTCCTTCAGCACCCTGCCGTTGCTCGCCTTTGGCCATGGCGTCTTCGAAAACCACCAGACGTACTCAACAGAATCCTTGATGCGAATGCGTCTGACCGTTACCCATTCTGCCGGCATGGGCATCTTCGCCG
>DAIDJK010000452.1 GCA_027450225.1 Bryobacterales bacterium
GCAAGCCTCGTCCATATGACTGAGGAGGCAAGCCTCCTCGAGTGCTTCCTCGCGCTCGCGTCTGCGGCGCGTTTGCAGTTCATCGAGCTGCCTGCGGTTCTTCTCCAGAGCACGGTTGATGCGCTGCTCGTAAAGCGTGAGGCGCTCGATCTCCTTCGAATGGTCGAGGAAGGTGCGGGCGCGAGTGAGAGAGGCGTGGATTTCGGCGCGGTCCACATCGATGTCGGCGGCTTCGGAGAAATGGCCGAGCGCGAGGATGTCGTTCTCGACGGCGCGGATGCGCTGCAGGCGCCAGAAGTCCTCCGAGATGGACGACGCGAGCTGGAGCTCGACGGGACCTTCGGGGCGGAGGCTCTCGATGAGCTCGCGGCAGAACTTGTCGTGCGCGGCGCGGTCCTCTTCGGTGAGGATGCTGACCTGGCCGGTGATGCCGTGCCGCAATGCGTTGAGAGAAGAGCGGGCCTTGCCTTCCGCGGTGCGCGGACCGGTGGAGCGCTGCGCGTTGCGGCGATTGGCTTCGACGCGGCGGTCGTGCTTTGAAACGGCCTTAAGGCAGTTTTGCGTGGAACCGGCTTGAAAAAGGTCTGGGGTGTTTTGGGCTGGGGAGAGCGAGGCTGCTTCCATGGCCGATGGATAGCATGACCTGGCGGCGTGGACGCAGGGCGCGTACGGTAAGGGGAAGAAAGCAGGGGAAATAGAAATGGGGATGGGTTGGGAACGGCGCGGAGGGGGTTCGCGGGTTGCGACAGGTCGGCCGATTGGCCGAAGTTACGGACAACACTTCTCCGAGATTGCGGCTTCTCACTCAAGCGGATATCCTTCGGATTACCAGCGAATGAAGGTCTTCGGCAAGCGATGGGCACTTGGCACCAGCTTTTTGTGTTCGAGTTCATAATAGACCGATGTGACGATCACTCTTGACGAAGACAACGAATCATTGCTTGTGGACGGCGAGCCGTTCGAAATGAATGACGACGGCTCATTTGAGGTTCTTGCATCGCGTTTGCGCTCAGCGCGCCTTGGTGACCTACCTGCTGGCTGCTCCATCATTTTGTGCGATCGCGTGATCGGATCCTTCCGTGAGTTCTTCCAACGCAGCCCGAGCTGCAAATTTGAGCGCACCAAGGACGGTCATTTCGTGGCACACGGAGAAGCAGTGTTCTTCGTTGAGGATGAGGAAAACATAGAGACTGGCGCAATCCCCGAGTACTTTGCCGCTAGCATCGCGAAGGGTCGGGCCGCGTTGGCGCCCCTTATTACAGATGGGACTTTACTTAAGGTCGAAGACAAAATTTACGACGATGTTGCGTACCTTCTTTACTCGATTCAGATGGGGGATCAATCCATTCCAGAGGCGGAGTCCTTCATGGCAGCTATCGAGGACCGGATTCGGGAAGGTATGGAACGTCCGGTCATGTTCATATGCCACGCTTCTGAAGATAAGCCGTTCGTCGAGCGCTTGGTGGCAGCTCTAGATCGTCGTGCGTTGCATGCCTGGTTTGACAAGCGCGAGATCCTCGTCGGCGACAGCATTGTCGCCAAGATCAACGATGCGCTCGAAAAAACGCGTTACATCCTGCCTGTTCTCTCGGTACGCTCAGTCGCGAAGCCGTGGGTGCTTCGCGAAATCAACTCGTCGCTGATGCGTCAGTTGTCGAACGAGGGTATTGTGATCCTTCCTGTGCTTTTGGACGAATGTACTATCCCACCGCTTCTTGCTGATATCAAATACGCGGATTTTCGGACGTCTTTCGACCACGGTCTCGATGAAGTGCTTCGAGCGATTAGGCGGTAGCTGAACGACTCGAACGTCGCGATGAAGGCGGAGGCGTTGGCCTTCTGGTGAGGCCGACCGGCCCGGGAAGAACGGTATCGAAGGGCATTGCAGGATTCTGCCGAGTTGACTTATAACGCGCCACCTATCGAAATTTCTCGCGGGACGGCGTCCGTCTCGTCGGCCATACGGACATTGCCTCAGATTGCTAGCGAGTCGGCTTCTAACCCCAGGTTCAGGAGTTCGGGCGCGAGCGCGCGTTGCGCCGAGCGGCTTCGCCGCGCTCTATAATCGGGGCTTGTCGAATTCGCCACCTCGCGGTGAGATTCTCGCCTTCATCAGAGCCTGTATTTTCGCCGGCAAGGTTCGCTGGACTTATCACGTAACCATGCGGCTGCAGGAACGGCGGTTGACTGGAGACATGCTCCGGAATGCCGTCGGCACGCTCGAAATCATCGAAGAGTATCCCCACGACAAATATCTCCCCAGCTTCCTGTTGCGCGGCGAGGTTCCGGAATTTGTATTTCACGCTCTCGTAGCGACAGACGTCGAGGGCGATAATATTCGTGTCGTGACCATGTACATCCCGGATTCCGGACAATGGGACGAGGGTGGGCGTATCAGGAGAACACCGAAGTGAAATGCCGAATCTGTGCCGGCGCGATGGAAGAACGGGTGACAGACCTGCCCTTCAAGATCGGCGATACATCGATTGTGATCGTGAGGTCGCTGCCTGTTCTCCAATGCCGGCAGTGCGGGGAGACCGAGCTGGAGAACGTTGCGATGGCTCGCGTTGATCGCCTGCTGGCCGCCGCGGATCGCTCCGCGGAGCTGGAAGTGGTCCGCTACGCCGCCTGATCTGAGCCGTATTGCCAATGCTCTCGCCGCGCGTCACCCTTGAGACCATCGCGCCTGCTTCGAAATCGAGGTCCGATACAATTGGACCGTTCCAACGCGAGCAGGTCCTCGTGGCGAAAGGAGAGTAGATGTCTACGAATGAAAACGGATTTGGACGGCGCTCGCTTCTGGGGGCGGGCGCGGCGGCGGCGGGAATTGCGCTGCTGGCCGACCTCGAAGCGTATCCCCAGAATGTGAACCGGAGTTCGAGTCCGTCGGACTTGAAGATCACGGATATGCGCATCGCCGTTCTGAGAGGGCCGGGCGGCGAGGGGCGCGGCGGACGCGGCGGCTTCCGGGCGACGATTCCTCCGGCGACTCCCGGCGCGGGAGCGGCATCGGGCGGCACAATCGTTGTCCGGATCGATACCAATCAGGGAATTTCGGGCTACGGACAGACGATCGGGGACGGGCCCCAGCCGAACTACGTGCTGATGCACAAGGGCCGGCTGCTGGGCGAGAACCCGTGCAACGTGGACAAGCTGTTCCGCAAGATCAAGATGCATGGCGGATACAACCGGCAGGGGAGCGGCGTCAACGCGATCGAGAACGCGCTGTGGGATCTGGCCGGCAAAGCGTATGGCGTGCCGATCTATCAGATGCTGGGCGGGAAGTTTCGGGACAAGGTCCGGATGTACAGCGAGGGCGACCCGAAATCGAATTCGATCGAAGACATCGCGGCCGATTACAAGGAGCGCGTCGCCGCGGGGTTCACGATGCTCAAGTTCGACCTGGGCGTACCTCCCATCCTGCGGGGCAAGAAGGGCACGATGTATGCTCCGGCCAACTATAACGGGAACGCGGAAATCGGGGAAGGCCCGGAGAATTACTATCAGGGTCTGGAAGTCAGCGACAAGGGATGTGAACTGGTAGCGGACTACGTGGCTGCAATCAAAGAGGCGATGGGCGACGCGGCCGACGTTCCCATGGCTCACGACCACTTCGGGCACCTGACGGCGAAGAGCTGCATCAAGCTGGCGAACGCGCTCGAGAGGGTGACGCCTTCGATGCTGGAAGACATGGTGCCGTGGTTCCGGGTACAGGAGTGGAAGCTCATCACCGATTCGATCCGGGTACCTACGCTGACGGGCGAAGACGCTTATCTGGTGGAATCGCTCGAGCCGCTTTGCGAGGCGCGCGCGGTGGATTATATTCACCCGGATCACCTGGTGATCGGCGGGCTTCTGGAATTGAAGAGGACCTCCGATATGGCGGCCAAACATTCGGTGGGAATGATGGTGCACAGCAACGCGACCCCGATCGGCTATGCGGCCGGCGCGCACGCGATCGCGGCGTGCCAGAACTTCCTTGCGATGGAATGGCACCAGCCGCAGCCGGCCTGGCACAAGGAGCTGACTGACAAGGGGGACCTTGTGGTGAAGGGTTACATCCCCGTTCCGGAAGGGCCGGGCCTCGGCATCAAGATCAATGAAGAAGCCATGCGGCACCTTTGCAGGCCGGGTGAGTTCTTCACCGATCCTACAACCTACTGGGATTCGCAGGTAGGCGGAGAGAAGGCCTATACGTAGAGAGAAGTAGCGGGGGCCGGCCCTGAATGCGAAACAGGGCCGGCTGCTCCCGTCTATAGAGCTACGGTGTGGCTTACGCCGCGCACTCGCCGCGGCCGAGCTGCAGCGAGAAGGATTCGTCGTCGCCCCAGTCCTTCATCAGGTCGGGGTCGAGATTGGCCGGTTTCGCGAGATCGGCCAGCAGTTCCTTGCGGAAGAACTCGACCTTGTGGCGGAGCACGTAGGCGCGGAAGGTTTCGCCTTCGCGGCGATTGGCCCGGTAGTGCTCGATGACGCGCTGCACGGCAACGGTCGCGTACTTCGCGGGCATGCTTTGCACGGCGAGACCGAAGCGCATGACGCCCTGCTCGTCGTAACCGCCGCCGAGCAGCATCTGGTAGTAGGGAACTTCCTTGCCTTCGATCTTGCGGGCGTTGCCGTAGAAGCCGATTTCGGCGGTCCAGTGCTGGCCGCAGGAGTTCGGGCAGCCGGAGGCGTTGATCTGGAGCGCGCGAACAGCGGGATCGTCGTAACCGCGAACGGCGTCGTGCAGGGCAACCCCGAGATTCATGGTCTTGGTGAGCGCGAGGTTGCAGGAATACGCGCCGGGGCAGGTGACGACATCCTGAATCTCGCGGGCGCCGGCGCCGGCGAGATCGATTTCCTTGAGAGCGGCGTGCAGGCGGGGCAGCAGCGCGAGCTGGATGAAGCCCAGCACCAGATTCTGTTCCACGGTGACGCGGAGATAGCCATCGCCGGCTTCGCGGGCGAGCTTCGCCAGAGCGCGCATCTGCTCGCTGGTGAGATTGCCGTTGGGGACGCGGATCGTGACCATGGCGTAACCGGTCTGCTTCTGCTCCTCGACGTTCGATTCGAGCCAGCGATCGAATTCGGGATTGCCGGAGGCGGCGCGATCGACCATGGGAAGCAGGGAACCGGCGCCGAGCGGACGCGGACGGCTTTCATAAGCGCCGAAACCTTCGGGAACTTCAGTGGGCGTGGGGATGCCGCCGTTTTCGAGGATATCGGCGTATTCCTTATCGACCTGCTCTTTGAGCCACTCGAAGCCGCGCTCGCGCACGACGAACTTGAGGCGCGCCATGTTGCGGTTCTTGCGGTTGCCGTACTGATTGAAGACGCGGAGCACGGCCTCGATGCGATTGACGAGGTGCTCTTCGGGCAGGAACTCATCGAGGAGACGCGCTTCGACGGGGAGCGGCCCGAGGCCGCCGCCGACCACGATGCGGAAACCGCGTTTGCCATCGCGCTCGACGGCTTTGGCGCCGACGTCGTGAATGGCTGCGATGGTGCAATCCGAATTCGTGCAGCCATCGAAGGCGATTTTGAACTTGCGCGGCATGCTGTCGGTAAGGCTCCTGCGGAGGAACGCGAAAGCAGTGCGGCGGGCGTAGGGACGGACGTCGAAGACTTCGTGACGCGTAAGGCCGGAATAAGGGCAGGAGGTGACGTTGCGGACGGTGTTGTAGCAGGCCTCGCGGGACGTCATGCCCACATCGTGCAGCATGTGCATGGCATCGGCGAATTTCGCCAGCGGCACGAAATGGAACTGGACGTTCTGGCGCGTGGTGAGGTGGCCTTTGGAGCCGATGAAATCGCCCACGTCGGCAAGCTTGTCGAGCTGTTCGGCGCTCATCATGCCGCCGGGGATTTTGGTGCGCATCATCTGCACGCCGGGCTGGCGCTGGCCGTAGCAGCCGAAGCGCAGGCGGTAGGGGCGGAAATCGTCGTCCGTGATGCGGCCGGCGAGGAAGTCGTCCGCTTTGGCGCGGAAGGCCTCGATCTCGGCGCGAACCGTTGCGTCGTGCTGCTGATTGAAGGAAACGGATTCCTGAACGTCGAGGGAGGGAGAATCGGCGTGGGTCAAAATCTATACTCCGTAATCTCTATAGAGAATAACATGTCGGTTTTGATAAAGACCGCATCAGGCGCGGGCTTCGCTGGCGGGGAGATTCGCGGGGACGACGCCGGTGAGCGTCGAAAAGCGGAATTCGGAAGCGAGACGGGCGATTTTCGAGTACATCCCGCCGACGCCCATGTAGGTTCGAAGGCGCGACACCGTGCCGGACGCGAGACGGGGCTGGCCGGGATCGATTTCCCAGGGATGGAAATAGATGCAGGCGGGCATCTGCTCGTCATGATTGACCCGGCGGACACCTGCCGCGGTGTAGCGGTAGGGCAGGAGACGAAGGTAAGCCCCGCCGCCAACCGGAGCGATGTGGCCGTTCGAAAGCCGGACGGTGGCGATGGGAATTTCCTGAATGGCGCCGGAGGGAGTCTGGATGGGATGGGGGTGGCGCGGGAAACCTTTGATGCCGTAGCGATCGTGCGCGATGGGATAAATGCTGGAATCGTGGGTGAAGCCGCATTCGGCGAGCACTTCGAGGGCCCAGAAGGAATCGCGGGTGATGGAGTAGCTGGGCGCGCGGTAACTGCGGGGTTCGACGCCGCAGGCATCGGCGATGGCGCGAACGGCGCGCCGGGTGTCGTCGCGGAATTCGGCGGGCGACAGATCGTAAACCAGACGGTGCCAGTAGCTGTGGCAGGCGATCTCGTGGCCGCGGCGGGCAATTTCGCGGACCAGACCGGGGCGGCGTTCGGCCACCCAGCCGAGGATAAAGAAAGTTCCGCGGACGTTCTTTTCGTCGAACAGGTCCAGGATGCGCATGGTCTGGGGCTCGACGCGGGAGGGAAGATCCGGCCAGCGGTCGACGGAAACGGTGCGCTGGACCTCGCTCGGGTGGAAGTACTCTTCGACGTCGACGCTGATGATGTTGGAGATGGGCGCTGAATTCATGTCAGACCGGGCGCGACGGCCGCGCCGCGCGCCGCAATTTCAGGAGAAGCACCGCGCAGGAGTAGAGAAAAGAAAAGACGCCGAGAACGAGCGAGTCTACGGTGCGCTGCCACATGAACCGACTCTTTGAAGATAGTACGGAACCCGGGGACGCGGCCAGACCAGGAGTACCGACGCGGTTCCGAACCGGGCCTGGCGGAAGAGTACCCGGCGCCGTTACGGCAACACGCCGACCGCCGGCGTTCAGGAGGCCGAGGCGACGCTTCGGGTGCGGCCCTGCAGCATATTGAAACGTTTGCCGGCGAGGGCCATATGGTCGAGCAGGTCATCGGGGAGTTGCCCCGACTCGTCCATATCGTCGTTGTCATCGGCGACGGCTTTGCCGTAACCCAGATGGCTGACGGTTTCGCGGAGGCGGGTGGTGAGGAAGACGGCCAGCGCGCGATAGAACCTGCCGGAGAAGCCTGCATCCTCTTCCATGCGGAGGCGAACTTCGGCGCGGGGAATTTCGAGGACCCAGGATTCCTTGGCGGCGGTGACGGTGGCGGAAGGGGGACGGGAATCGACGAAGGACATTTCGCCGAGGATGTCGCCGGCGTAGAGTTTCGCGATGACATTTTTCGCGTCGCCGACCGAGACGTTGAAGGCGCCATCGAGAACGATGTAGATCGATCCGAGCGGTTCGCCTTCGCGAATAATTTTTTCTCCGGGCGCGACGCGCAGCTTGGCGCCGGCGCGAATGGTCCATTCAATATCGGAATCGTCCAGAATTCCCAGCAAAATCAGCGACTTTCTCATATTTTCCTTCCGCTCGAGGCGCGATGTCAGGCCAGTTGGCGTTTGGCGAGTTCGGCGAAGAGTCCTTCCTGATTGATCAATTCTTCGTACGTGCCGCTCTGTACGACCTCGCCATGCTCCATGACGAAGATTTTGTCCGCGTTGACTACCGTACTCAAACGGTGGGCGATGACGATGCGGGTGGCCTTCAAAAGATCGAGACTGTGGGCTACGACCGCCTGAGTTTCATTATCGAGGGCGCTGGTGGCTTCGTCAAAGAGCAGGATGCGCGGCTTGCCGACGATGGCGCGGGCGATCATGAGTCGCTGGCGCTGTCCGCCGGAGAGGCCGGAGCCGCCATCGCCAATGATGGTGTGCATGCCCATGGGCATATCCCTGAGATCGCGATCGAAGCTGGCGAGCTTCGCGGCCTCCCAGGCTTCGTCGATGGTGTAGGGCGCCGAGCAGATGATGTTGCTGTAGATATCGCCGCTGAATAGGCTGGCATTTTGCATGACGACGCCCATCTGCTGGCGCACGCTTTGAACGTCGAGGCTGGCGATGTCCTGGCCATCGTAGAAAATGGCGCCCGATTCGAGTTTCTCAAAACCGAGCAGCAGGCGGAAGAGCGTCGATTTGCCGGAACCGGAGGGTCCGACGATGGCGACGAACTGGCCGGGGCGGACGTCGATCGAGACATCCTTGAGGATGAGCGGGCCATCTTCGGCATAGCGGAAAAAGGCGTGGCTGATTTCGACGCCGCCGGCGAGTTCGCCGGTGAAGGCTTTGGAAGGATCGACTTCGGGTACGGTATCGAGAATGGGGCGGGCGCGCTCATAAAGAGGCACGATGCCGAGCAGGGCGACGCCGACGGAGGTGAGCTGGAGCATGGAACTGGCGAACTGTCCGTAGGCGGCGTTGAAGGCGAGAAATTCGCCGGTGGAAAGCGGGGTGGCGTCGGGCTGGGTCATGAGCCAGGCCATGATCCAGAAGATGGCGACGGAACTCAGGATGGGGAACACGGAACCGAAGACGGCCTGCCAGTTGGCGATCTTCCGGGACTTGAGGCTGAGGAGCTTCTGTCTGGCGAATGGCGCCGCCCATCCCATGAAGGCGCGGCCCTCGGTGCCGGAGACGCGGAATTTGGAAATACCGAGGATGAACTGGAGGACCGAGCCGGCGATGCGGCCGCGGATCTCGGTCATTTCCCGCTGGTAGCGGACCTGGGAATAGCCGACGACGGTGGTGAACAGGAGCGCGACCGCGGTGAGCCCGGTGGCGACGAACGCCATTTTGCGGCTGTAGTAAAACAGCAGCGCGAAATTGAATACCGAGAAGATGCCGGCGAAGAGACTAGACAAAGCCGAGCCGGTGAGGATCTGGCGCATGGCGCTGACGGAGAGGCCGCGCATGGCAAGGTCGCCCGCCGAATACTTGCGGAAAAAGGGAACGGGGAGTTTGAGCAGGCGATCCCAGACGGCGGCTTGCACGACGGCCTCCATCTTGCCTTCGAGGCGAAGAGTGGCGAAGCCGCGCGTGAGCTGGAACATGACGGACGCGATGGAGGCGGAGGCGATGAAGACGCCGAGTTCGAGGAGACGATGCCGCTCGGCGCCGGGGATGATGGTGTCAAACAGGCTCTGGGTCATGATCGGCATCGCCATGCCGAGCAGGCCGGTGAGAACGCCCATGGCGACGATGGCGAAGACATCGCGCCAGGAGCCGCGCACGCCGAACAGGAGGAGATCCTTCGCGGTGATGCGCGCGGCGGGGAAGGTGCGGTAGAAGGCGAAGGCGAAGGGCTCAAGCTGGCCGACCAGTTCGGCGGTGACGCGGCCGCGCGTGAGTTCCACGGGATCGAAATATTCGTAATGCGAACCTTTGGGCAGCAGGGCGAAGGGGCGCGCATCGCTTTCGCGAAAGGCGAGCAGCGGACCGCCTTCGCGTTTCCACCAGTTTTCGCCCATGGCGACTTTCCGGTAACGCACGGCGGAAGCGCGGGCGATGGCGGCGACGGGATCCTTGAGCGCGACGCTGCGGGCGAGATCGGGATGGGTTTTGAACTCGATGCCCTGCACGGCGCCGATGGCGTAGCAGGCGGCCATGAGGGCGCTGGCGTCTTCGTCGAAAGCGAAGCTGTCGGCGTGTTTCCTGCGGAGCGCGATGGAGAGCTGGCGCAGGGAACGATCGAGACGGGCGTCTTCGGCCTTCTGGCGGTTGATGAGGCGCTGGCGTTCGCGCTCGCCGGCGGCCTGGAGGTTCCAGATGAGCCCGGAAAAGGCGACGTGCTGAAAATCGGCGATGGCCTGGCGGCCGGCGCCGTCGTCCTGCAGGGCAACGGCGGTGGAGGAAACGGCGAGCTGGTTCATGGGCTGTTCTTCGAGCCAGGCGGGGCCCGAAACGGGAAACAGCTTGCCGTCTGCGCCGATGGCGGGGAGATCGGGATTGCCGAGGAAACGGCCCTGTCCCTGAAGATGCTTCACCCAGACGACGCCCTCGCGCGCGAGCAGAGGTTTCGTGTCCCGGGGGACGACGACGGTTACGCCGGGTTCGAGGGGAATGTAGTTGCGGGGTTCGAGATCGCTGGCGACGGCCTGGCAGATGGTGGCGATCCAGGATTCGACGAGCGCGTGGACTTCGGCGGTTCGGGCGGGGTCCGAGGCGAGATTGAGCAGTTTTTCGCGGGTGGCGCGCAGAACCCGGGTACCAGGGGCGGCGACGAGGAGCATGCCCCAGCCCGCAGGCAGGGCGGCCCAGTCCACGCCGAAAATCGCTTTGTCTTTCAGGATGCGGGCGGTGTGACAGCGCGCGCCGATGGGTTCTCCGCCGCGCTGGCGAACCATGAACAGATCGACCCAGCCTTCGAGCACGACCCAGACGCTGTCCGCGTCGGTGAGCATGTGGGGCTCCCGGGCGGAAAGTTCGAGAACCGCTCCCTCGAGCGGTCCGGGAACCGCGGCTCTTGCGATTGCCTGTTCCATAAGTTGACGGTGTTGGGATCAGCGCCGGCGGCTAGACGGCTTTGATCAGCGCCGCGTACGCGCCCCCTTCTTCCATGAGTTGTTCGTGGGCGCCGCGCTGAACGACGCGGCCGTAGCGCATGACGATTATTTCATCGGCGTCGCGGATGGCGCTGAGCCGGTGCGCCACGATGATGGTGGTGCAGCCGCGGCGGCGCAGATTTTCATCGACCATTTTTTCGGTGCGGGTATCGAGGGCGCTGGTGGCCTCATCGAGGACGATGACGGTGGGGTTGGTGACCAGGGCGCGGGCGATTTCGAGGCGCTGGCGCTGGCCTCCGCTGAGATTCTTGCCGCCCTCTTCGATGCGGTATTCGTAACCGTTGCGAAAGGTGGTGATGTCGTCGTGGATGCAGGCGTCCTTCGCGGCCTGGATGACGTCGCGCTCCGAGATGGTGGAGTCCCACATGGTGATGTTTTCGCGGACGGAGCCTTCGAACAGGGAAATGTCCTGATCGACGAGGGAGACGGAATTGTTGATGAGGAAGCGTGGAATGTCGTTGCGCGGCTCGCCATCGAGGAGGACGATTCCTTCCCAGGGCTCATACAATCCGGACACGATCTTGGAGACGGTGGACTTGCCGCTGCCGGAGGCGCCGACGATGGCGACGCGCTGGCCGGGCCTGAGCTTGAGATTGAAACCTTTGACCAGCGGCGGATCGAGGCGGCTGTAGCCGAAGGAGATGTCGCGGAGTTCGACCTCGCCGCTGAGTTTGGCGTCGCGCGAGGCCTCCATCCAGGGCTTGCTCAACGAAGACCGGGCGATCTGGGCGTCGATGGGGTAACGGAGGACGTCGTCGAGACGGTTGAGGTCGCCATCGAGTTCCTGAATCCTGCCGCCGAGATCGACCAGTTTGTTGACCGGGTCCATGAAACTGCCCATGAGGCTCTGGTAGGCGATGAGCATGCCCATGGTGAGATAGCCATCCATGACGCGGAGGCCGCCGAGGCAGAGGATGGCGGTGGAGTTGACGGCTGAAAGCAGCGGGGGAACGATGGAGAGCAGCTGGGACGAGGAGCCGAAGTCCTGCTCGGCATTGACGACCTTGGCCTGATAACCGCCCCAGCGGGAGAAGAAGGCGTTTTCCGCGCCGGTGGATTTGAGGGTTTCGAGAATATGCAGGCCGGTCATGGAGGTGCCCATGAACTTGCCCTTTTCCTGGAGCAGGCGGCGGTTCTCGTCGGTACGGCGGCGGGAGACGTAGCGCAGGGCGAACAGGTTGAGGGCGGCGATGCTGACGCCGACGTAAGTGAGAACGTGATCGTACTGGAACATCAGAAGGGCGTAGAAGCCGATCATGACGATGTTCACCATGTTGGTGGCGAGGCCGCCGGAGAGCAGCGAGGCCACCTGATCGTTGATATCGACGCGGCTCGCGATTTCACCGGCGTAGCGCTGGGCGAAGAATTCGATGGGCAGGCGCACCACGTGCCAGAAGAAGCGGGCCGAGCTGGCAAGCGCCAGCTTCATCTCGAGGCGCATGAGGGAATTCTGCTGCAGATAAGTGAGCACGCCCTGCACGACGGCGGTGAGCAGCATCATGGCGAGCAGCGGTTTGAGCCAGGTTTTCATGCCGCCCACCAGAACGCTGTCGATGAAGACTTTGCTGAACACCGGCGCGACGAGGCCCGGGATGACGAGGGCGAGAGTCGCGAGCATGACGTAGAGGAGCGCGAGCCTGCTGCCGGGCAGACGCTTCGAGAGAGCGTGCCACATGGAGCGGCGCTCGCCGCCCTTTCGGAAAGCGGCGGTCTTTTCGAAGATCAGGACGACGCCGGTGAAGGACTGGTCGAACTCTTCGGCGGAGACGGTGCGCGGCCCGACGGCGGGGTCGTTGAGATAAACCCGCTGGCCCCGGAAGCCTTCGACCACGACGAAATGGTTGAAGTTCCAGAAGACGATCATGGGAACGCGGACGGCGCGAAGCTCGGCAGGCTCCTTTTTATAGCCGCGGGCATCGAGGCCGAAGGTGCGGGCGGCGCGCAGAACGTTATTGGCCTTGCTGCCGTCGCGCGAGACGCCGCAGGCGCTGCGGAGCTCTTCGAGCGGAACGTAACGGCCGTAATACCCGAGCACGATGGCGAGGGCGGCGGCTCCGCACTCGACGGCCTCCATCTGGAGGATGGTGGGAGTGCGAACCCGCTTCCGCCTGAAGAGAGAAAACTTCGCGCGCGGTCTGGGCGGAGCCGAAGATGCCTGCGCCGCGGGGCTCGCGGTCATCAATACACTCCCAGTTTGGTCTTGAGATACGGGATGACCATGGTGACCGGCTGCTGCTCACGAGTGATGACGCGGACCGAGCAGAGCGTGGCCGGCGTGAGATGGATGGGCGCGCCCTTCTTCGAAGACCACAGGAAACCGCTGATGGTGGAAGGATCGCGGAGCAGTTCGACGTGGGCTTCGTTTACGGGTCCGCCGGAAGCGATGGTCTTGACGAGGCTGTCGTTCTGAAAGAGACGCATGAGGGCCGATTCGGTGGACGGATATTCGGAAACCGAGGTGACGCGGCCGCGAATGAAGCCGTATTCCTCGGGCCGGACCGAACTGGGGATCACTTCGGCGGCCATGCCGGGCCGGATTTCCTTTGCGCTGGTGGAAGGGATGAAGGTCTCGATCTCGATCTGCTCGGCTTCGGGCTGGAGAGTGAGGATGGGGGAACCGGGACCGACGAGGCTGCCGGGCTGGCCCTGAATCTCGATCACCTGACCGGAGTAAGGACTGAGGACGCGGGAGTTGAGTTCAAGGTCGTCGCGCAGCAGCCGGAGATTGCGTTCGAGGTCGGTGATGCGGGATTGCGCGTTGATATCCACCTGATCGCCGCTGTTCTGCAGGCGGAAGCGGCTGGCGCTGAGCTGGGCCATCTGGGTGCGGATTTCGGCGATCTGATTATTGATGGTGTCCTGGCGCTCGTGAAGGGCGAGAATCTGCTGGCGCGTGATGAGGCCTTTGGTGAAGAGCTGCTCGTTGACGGGGATCTGATCTCCGACGGTTTTCAACTGCTGCTGCAGGGTACGGATCTGCTGTTCGTAGGTGGCGCGCTGCTGGTCGAGGGAATTCTGCTCGAGTTTGGCGGCGGCGTCGCGGACCTGAAGCTGGCGCGTACGGTCGGCGATGGCATCGTTCAACTCGGCCTGGGCTTCGCGGATTTTGTCGAGCAGCGAAGGCTGGGCGATCATGGCGATGACCTGTCCTTTGACGACGCGGTCGCCCTCTTTGACGGCGACGCTGACGACCTGGCCGCTGTTGAGGGTACCGACGCTGAGCAGGGTGCCGGTGCGGACGGCGACGCCTTTGCCTTCGGCGCGGGTGGCGAGACGGCCTTCAAATCCCCAGGCCACGGCGGTGCCGAGAATGACGCCGATGGCGAGGAGCGCGACCCACGATTTCGACGTGGTGACGTGGAGCAACTGATCGAGCTGATCGGGCGAAGACATGCGCGCCAGCGCCGCCGCCCGGAAGATTTCTGTTTTGGGCATTTGTTGTCCGGGTCCTTGTTATTGCGCCAGGGGCATATAGAAAGCCGAGCGGTCCACCGCCTGGACGGGCTGATCGGGTTGCAGATAGGTTCCGGTGGCGAGCCGGAAGTTGGCTACGGCGGTGGCATAGCCGGCGCGGGCCGCGATTTCGTTCAACGCGGCGCTGATGTAGCGGTCTTCGGTTTGCAGGATGTCGAGAAACGAGCCGACGCCGAGCCGCATTTTTTCGCGTTCGCCGTCCAGCGCGGAAAGGAATGAAGACGACGCCTTGCGGGCTTCGATGAGGGTGAGCGCGCTGCTGTTCAGGCTGACCGCGGCGGTGACCACATTGGAGGCGATATTTCTGGCCACATCGTTAATTCTGAGCTGCGCCTGATGGAGCGTGGCCTCCACCTGCATCTGCTGGCCGCGAGCAAAGCGATTCTGGAGCGGGAACTGGTATTCGAGGCCGCCGGTAATCGTGGGGCCGCCCAGATGCTGGAAGACGGACCCGAAATATTTGTCGAAGCGGGTGGCCTGCTGAAGGCCGGAATAGCCCATGCTGAACAGGCCGTTCAACTGCGGCTTGAGCTGGTTGCGGACGCCGACGAGGAGCGCGGAATACTCTTCGGTTCGGCGTCTGGCGGCGAGATAATCGGCGCGGCGCGTGAGAGCCTGCCGGATGTAGGCGCTGAGAGCGGCGGGGTTGGTGGGGACGGGCTGGGCGGTTCCGGCGTCGGGATAAGGATCGACCGGAGCGGGAACGAGGGGAATCTGTTCCGGGCCGATGCCCATCGCGATGGCGAGCGCCTGCTGGGCCTGAACAACGTTCTGTTCGGCGGTGACCCGGCTGGCGGTGCGCGCCGCCAGATTGGCGACGGCGTTGTCGATCTCGGCGCGGGGAATGATGTCGGCGCTGGCCATGGTCTTGACGGCGTCGAGCAGCGCGGCGCCGCGCTGTTCGGATTCGGCGTAGATTTTGACGCTGTCGACGGCGGCGCGATAGTTCCAGTAAGCGGCCGCGGTATTGGCGATCAGATTGGAGGCTTCCTGGCTCAGATCGTAACCGGCGGCGTCGACTTCCATGCCGGCGGCGATTTCCTGGGAAGCGACGGCGGCGCGGCCACGGCCTCTGAGCAGAGGGAGGGTGACCTGGACGGAAACCGAGGAAGTGTTCAGACCGGTCTGATTGGTGAGATTAT
>DAIDJK010000453.1 GCA_027450225.1 Bryobacterales bacterium
GCCGTAATCGCCTGCAGCTATTTCTGGGTAACGGCCGGCAGCGTCAACGTATACACGATTCCGCTCGATATCTGGGGCGGGGAACTGGCCGGCTCCGCCATTTCGGCGCTCGTCTTTTCCTATGGCCTGATGCAAACGGCCGTTTCGCCGCTGGTCGGCTGGCTGGTGGATCGCTTCGGCTTCATGCCGGTCTGCTGGATGGCGGCGGTTCCACCCGCGCTCGCCTGGATGATGCTGCGAGGGCTGTCTTCCTCCGTCGATCAGCCCGCACGCAGCGCGGCTCCGGAATAAGTCATTCGGCCCGCAACGCCTGCTGCGGAGAAATCCTCGTCGCGCGCACGGCCGGAATCAATGAGGCCGCAATCGCGAACAATCCGAGCGTGCCCACCGCCATCAGCAGCGCCACGGGATCGTTTGGATTCAGCCCGTAAAGCTGCGTCTTGAGAAATCGTCCGGAAAGGAAGGTGAGCGCCAGGCCGATTGCAAGCCCGGCGCCCACCAGCGTAAAAACGCCCCGCAGGACCAGCGCGAGCACGCTCCGGCCATCGGCCCCGAGGGCCATGCGCACGCCGATTTCCGCCGTTCGCGCCCCGACATTCCACGCCATCGCCCCGTAAACACTGATGCAGGAGAGGACCAGCGCCAGCAGCCCGAAGAATGACGTGAGGCGCGCGATCAGCCGCTGCTGCAGAAACTGGTCGCCCACCTGAGCGCGCAGCGTGCGAATCGAGATCACCGGAAGATCGGGATCCGCGGCGGCGATCGCCTGGCGAATCCTGCCGATGGACAGCGTGGCGCCACGGCGCGGTGCGATCACAATGTCATGCAGGATATGCGACCCGGGATTGGCGTCCATCGATGCTTTGCCGGGCACAAAATCGTGCTGCGCTTCCGGCAACAGGAAAAACGGGAAAGACTGTTCGCCCAACTCCTGGTGGAAATAGCGGGCGTTTTTCGTGATTCCCACGATCTCGTATTCACGCGCCGATTCGACTCCGTGCTGCCCGAAGTACTTGCCGATCGGATCTTCATTCGGAAAATACTTGCGCGCGAACGCCTCATTCACCACGGCGACGTGCCGCGAACCCTGCGTGTCGCGTTCCGCGATGCCGCGTCCTCTCAGAATCGGATTCCCGATGGCGCTCAGATAACCCGGGGTCGCCCGGTCCCACGCGGCGCTCACACCCCCGCCCGTCCCTGAGCCTGGCCGCCCGTCGATCCAGATTCCTGCGCCCCAGAAGTTTCCGCCCAAAGGCGAGTAGGTGCAGAGCGCCACCTTGTCAACCTCCGGCATCTTCGCCAGCGAATCCTGAACGCTGCGATAGAACAACGTGAGCCGGTCGCCGCTGTAGCCCGCGAGTTTCGGGTCGATATGCGCCACAATGCGTCCCTGCGGCTCGAATCCGAAGTCCTCGTTTTCCAGATTGTGCAGCGCGGCGAGAAGCAATCCGGAAGCCGAAAGCAACACCACGGAAAGCGCCGCCTGCAGAACGACCAGAGCTTTTCGCGATCGCGATCCCGCCAGCGCGGTCGAACGGCCCGAGCCGCGCAGCGCCTCGATCGGATCGACCCGCGTAGCCATCCATGCGGGCGCAATGCCGAAACAAAAGCCCGTGATCAGTGAAATACCAAGCGCGAACCCCAGCACCGGGAGCGATGGCGCGGCGTCGATCGGCACGGCGGACCGGCCATCCGGCGCGGGGAATACAAACCGCATGATCAGGCTCGCGCCCGCATACGCGACCAGCAATCCCGCGGCGCCGCCGAGCGCCGAGAGCAGGAGGCTCTCCGCCATCGCCTGCCGGACCATGCGGGATGCGCGCGCGCCCAGCGCCATGCTCAGCGAGACCTGCCTTCGCTGTTCGAGCCCCCGCACCAGCATCAGGCCGGCCAGATTGGCCGCAACCACGAGCAGCGTGAATCCGGATGCGCCGAGAAGTATTTCGAGCCATTGCTCATACTCCTCGCGCATGGCGCTGATGCCCGCTCCGCCAGGCTCGAGATAAAGCGTCTGGCGCGGGAATTTTGCGCGGTCGATCGAACCCATGTCGCCCCAGTGAGAGAGCAGCCACTGCTTTAGCTCGATACGCATTTCCGCTTCAATGCTCGGCGGCGCTGCCCCCCGCCTCATGCGGCCGATCAGCTCCAGCCAGTTGTTGTTCGGCGTATAGAGGTCCGTGTCCGCTTCGGCGAGCGGCTCTGTGTTCAGCGGCAGAAAGAAGTCCGGCGCATTGCTCCGCAGGGTTTCGCCGAAGAAGCCCGGCGGCGTGATCCCCACCAGCGTGAACGGCTTCTGGTTGAGATTGAACGTCGCGCCCACCACCGATGGGTCAGCCCCGTATCTGTCCCGCCACAAGCGGTAGCTCATCATTGCGGCCGGCGGCGCGCCGGGCCGGTCGTCTTCCGGCGCTAAAACGCGTCCCGCGTAAGCTCGCACGCCGAACGTGGCGAAGTAATTGCCGGACACAAACTCGCCTGGATAACTTCCTGCCGGCTCCTGCGCGCCCACGCGACGCGCGCCGAATAACGGCTGCGACGCCGAAAAGGCGGCAAGCTGCGAAAACCCTTTCGTGTTGTCGCGAAAGCGCTGATACAGCTCATAGGAGACCAGAGAATATTCTTTGTCCTGCGAGTATCCACCCCAGAAACAACAGCGGGCTTCTTTGCCGAGCCGCAGCAATTCCTCCGGCCTTGCAACCGCCAGCGATTTCAGCAGCACGGCCCAGGCCAGAGTGAATATCGCCGTTGTGGCCCCGATGCCGAGAGCCAGCGTGAGCACCGCGGTGGTGGTGAACACCGGCGATTTCCTGAGGCGCCGGGCGGCATAACGAACATCGCGCGCCAGTGTTTCGATGAGCGGCAGCCCGCCCCTGTCCCGGTATTCTTCGCGTACCGATTCCACAGGGCCGAATTTGAGAATCGCCTGACGCCGTGCTTCGGCAGCGTCAAGACCGGCCCGCACGTTCTCCGCCGTCTGCCGCGCGATGTGGTCTTCGATCTCCGTGCGCAGGCGCTCTTCGCGTTCGCCGCGCCTTGCCAGCGAAAACGCCCGATGGAGCCAGCGGCGAAGCGGCCTCACTGGTAGTCCTCTGCTTTCGCGGTGAAGAAACGCGCCATGATCGCGGCGGTCTGCTCCCAGCCGCGCGTCTCGGCATCAAGGCGTTTCCGCCCGGCGCGGGTCAGGCGGTAAAAGCGGGCCTTTCGATTGTTCTCCGAAGCGCCCCATTCGGACGCGATCGCCCCTTCCTGCTCCAGCTTCAGCAGCACCGGGTACAGCGTCCCCTGATTCACCGAAAGCAGCTCTCCGCTGATCTGCTCGATGCGGCGCGCGATCCCGTAGCCGTGCAGCGGACCGAGCACGTCCAGCGTCTTCAGCGCCATCAGCGCCAGCGTGCCCTGCTGAACGTCCGACTTCTTCTGTTCCATTTGGATTCCAACAGGAGTATGCCACACTCTCTATTGGGAAAACAACAGGAGAGCTACTCGAGCAGCAGCACGGCCATTCGGCCGTCCGTCTGGAGCACATCGCCGGTGGCGTTCATCGCGCCCTGCGGAATCCCCGTGCGGTCCACCAGCGCCAGCGAGCGAACCATGCCCGTGCCCAGCAGATCGTTCACCACTTTCGCCCGCTCATGGTCGATATCGGAATCGATCTTGTGGATGAAAGTGTGGTCGCGATCCGAAAACACGATCCCGGTGTCCTGGGTTGACGACGCTACCCACACGGGCTTCCCGTCGAACGTTTGCGGCATCCGGAACAGACGCAGGTGATGCCTCGAAGCATAGGTGTTGTTGCCTTTTTCCCACGTCATCACCGGGTCCTGCCCGTCGAGCATCAGCAGCGACATCGGCCCTTCGCGATACCCGCGGTCTTCAATCAGCGCTCTCGCCGTTTCCAGCTTCGATTGCGCGTTCAGTTGCGTCGCCAGCGCCCATCCGGCCTTCCCGAATGCCGTCTTCAAGGCGTCTTCCGTCGCGATGAACATCAGATTCGTAATGTCGGAGGGCTTTCCCGGCATGCCGTTCACAGGCGGCGTCGTGGTGCGGAACGGCTCCCGGTTCACCAGATCCGGCAGCGCCGCCTCGTTCGGAAACGGCTGCAGCTTCGATTCCGGTCCGGCCACCGGACCCTTCCAGTCCAGCGGCGCCGTCAGCTTCAGCGTCAGTTCCGCCCCCGCGTCGTAATCGATATTCGGATTCGGATCTTCAATCTTCAGCGTCTGCTTCGCCGTCTCCAGAATGCCGGCCAGGCCCGCGAAGCGGTCGTTGTTTTCGAGCTTCGAGATGCCCTCGTTCAGTCTGCCGCCGTAAGTGGTACCTGCGTCGATCCCCGTAATCACGCCCTTGTCGTCCACGGTCTCCCGCGCGTTCTCGACGCCCGTCACCACGGCGCTCATGGGCGTCTCATAAGTTCCCGCCCCAATCCTGTTGAACGTGATTTCGAGCAATGCCCGGTCCGTGCCGCTCGCCGCGCGCGTCTGCTTCACCGTTCCCGTCACGCGCGCCATCAGCGGCAGCGCCACATTGCCATCCAGAATCACCGCAGCGATCAGCACGGCATGCACCGCATCTCCGGCATGCATGGTTTCGCTCGCCACTTTGTCCGTCAGCCGAATTTCAAGTGGCGTTCCGGCGGGAACCCGTGCCCCCAGCAATGGCAGCGCGCAAAGCAGAAAAGCTGTAAGTCCGCGTTTCATTTGGTCAAAACGGCAACCGGCCCCGTCACGTCTTCCACACGCAACGTAACCTTCTTCCATTTCTCCACCTGCGCCGGCGGAGCTTCGATGCTGATCCCCACCATGCGATCGATCGATCCGTGCGGCGGCACTTCATCCCGCGCCTTGAGCGGTGGATTGTACTGCTGCCCAAGCAGCGGATAATTCCTGAACACGTTCGCCACATCCGCCGCCGCGAACGGCTGTCCGGTCACGCTCTCGCCATTCGGAAGATCCACCGTCGCTTCGATGTCGCGCACGATCATCGGCCGGTCCGAATCGTTGCTCACATTGAAATCCAGCACCATCATCGCCATGTTGTCGTCGAGCGCCTGAACCCGCACCTTGCCGATTTTGCCCACGGGCGCAAGATGGTTCCCCCTGGTTTCGGAAAACCCGACCCACAGGACGATCGCGATCACCACCACCGTGGCGCCGAAGGCGAT
>DAIDJK010000454.1 GCA_027450225.1 Bryobacterales bacterium
CGATCTCTTCGCCGGAGAGGAAATCGGCCTCGTCGGCAGCACGCTCTACGCCGACAAGGCCAAAGAACATGGCGACCACATCGATGCCGTTCTCAACAACGACATTGTCGGCAGCGACGACAACGGTCACGGCTATCGCGAAAGCGGCCTCGTGCACGTCTTCTCGGACGATCCCGCCGATTCGCCCTCGCGCGAGCTCGCCCGCTACGTTCGCAACTGCGCCGTCCGCTACGTTCCCGGTTTCGCCGCTCAAACCGTTTATCGCGGCGACCGCTTCGCCCGCGGCGGCGATCATACGCCGTTCGTTCTGGATGGTTTCGCCGGCGTCCGCTTCACGTCCGCGGCCGAAAATCTCAAGGTCCAGCACACCGCGAACGATACGCTCGCCGTCGCTTCGCCTGCTTACGCCACGAACGTGGCGCGCGTGAATGCGGCCGCTCTTTCCAGCCTTGCGCTTGCCCCGCCCGCGCCGGACGTCACGCGCGAAATCACCACGGGAACCGGAAAGGGCCGTCATGTCGCCAACCTCTCGCGCGGCAAAGAGAAGACCGACGCCGTCCTGAAGTGGAAAGATGCCGCTTCGCCCGATGACCTCGCCGGTTACGCCATCGTCGAACGTTCTACCACCGATCCTTTCTGGCAGCATGAGATCTTTGTCGGCAAGGTCGATGAGTACACTCTGCCCGGCGTCAACATCGACGGTGTTGTTCTCGGCGTCAAATCGATCGGAAAGAATGGCGATGAAAGTCCGGTATCGCCTTACGTCGCCAGTCCGTTCCCCCGGCAGAAAATCGAGTTACTCGATTCAACCCCGGAGAAATAAACGCCAAACCTCGTAAGTTCATGTCTCGGCGTGTTATTACTAATCCCATGCCGGGCGACATCACGCTGCGCGTTACCACCACTCAACCCAGTTGGACCTTTCACATCGATCCGGCCTGTCCGGCGGCGCCCGCCGGCGCCGGCGTTACCGTCCAGTACGCTCCCGGCTCGTTCCAGAATCTGAGTCTTGCTCAGGCGCGGATTTACCGCCAGGGTACCGGTGTTTTTCTCGGCCGCCCGCCGGCCCCGGATTCCTCGTCATTGGACGTGGTCACCGTCGGCGCCGCGCCGCTCCTGTTTTCCCTCGATGCCACTCATCCATTTACCTGGATCGTGTGCGGACGCGAGGGCGGCCCGGATCTCTATCGGCAACAGCTTGCCGGTTATTCCGTTCAGAATCTTCTCGCGAGTGGCAGTCAGCTCCCCGGTATCGCCGTGATAAGAATCGGAGGCTGCTTCACCGTGACGCTCACGCCTCAGACCGACCCCAATCCGCCGCACAACGTTCACCCGATCATCGGCGTCCAGGGGGTTTGGGACTCTTCGAACCCGTACCTGTCCATCCTGAATCCGAATAACCTCAATGTGGATTTGTTCGTGCGCACAATCGCAAGCGGCAACTCTGAGACGGATCAGGGTCCCATAGCTTTCACCGACAGTTTCAGCGCGTATCAGGTGTCGCGCCCGGCCGGTTCCTCTACCTGGTACGGCTTCGCGAATCATGGCCAGTATGCAACGCCGGCCGACTACTTCACCGCCCACCCGTACGATCCTTCCGGGGGCCATCACACCCAGCAGATTCCACAAAACGCGTAGGTAGAAATCATGGCAAATCCAACCGCAAGCGTAACCGTCAGCCTGAGCGGCGGCAACTATTCGATCTCGCCCCAGACCGGTTCCACCGGCCCATCGGGGCTCATCTTCGTCAACAACAACGTCGGAAGCGATTTCTACATTTACTGGGTCGGAGTCGGCGCATTCCTCGGCTCTCCTGCCGCGCCGCAGGCGGCGATGGGTTGTTCGGTTCCACGCCTTGGCCCCACGTTCGACTTTCGCATCACCAACGGATATCCCTTCACCTGGGCCGCCGCAGGCGCATCGGGCAGCCAGAATTTCGCGGCCCTGCTCGCCGCGCTCGATATACAAAGCTTTCTCGCCAGCCCGGATGCCACCAAACCCGTTCTCGCACTCCGCCTCGAAGGTTCAATCGTCGTCACGCTCACGCCCCAGCGTGGGGCGCAGCCGCCGCATAACGTTCACCCGAAAATCGACACGGCCGGCGCCTGGGATCCGAACAATCCGTATCTGTCGATCCTCAATCCGCGAAACGAGAATGTCGATTTCTTCGTGCGCTACTTCGATGCGCAGGGCGGCGCGTCCGATGTCGGCCCGCTCACCTTTTCCACGGCGTTCAATACCTATCCTGTGGTGATTCCGGGTCATACAAGTCTGTGGTACGGTTTCGCCAACCACGGTGAGTATGCAACGCCTGCGGCTTACTTCACCGCGCACCGTTACGATCCCGCCGGCGGCCATCACACCCAGCAGATTCCGCAGCTTAGCGGTTCGTAAGCGCCTTGTAGCGCGCGTCTTTTCTCAAGTCCCTCAACACCACGCTGCGCGCCAGGTCTTTTTCCGGATAGCCCTGCTTGAGCATTCGCCCGATGCAATCGAGCGCCTGTTCGCGAAAGCCGAGATACTCATAGGTCTCCGCCGCGTTGTAAAGGACATCGTCATCGGCGGGCGCCAGCGCCAGCGCCTTCTGGATTTCGGTAAGAGGATTCAGCCGCTGCCCGGTGAACGCTTCATAGGACGCCAGATTGGAAAGCGCAAGCGCATCGTTGGGATTCGCCGCCAGCGTCTTCCGGCATAGCTCCGCCGCCTTGCGATAAGCATCGTTCGACTGGTCCGTCTTGCCCGGCATCCTCGAATAAGCCGCCGCCAGATTCGCCCACACGCGATCCTGATTCGGATCGAGTTCGATCGCCTTGTTGTACGCCGCGCCCGCTTCGCCGAAACGCTCCTCCCGAAGATACAAATTCCCCAGGTTCGACCATGTCGCAAACGTCGGCCCGAGTTCGAGCGAACGCTTCAAGTCCTTTTCTGCTTCCGCCAGATGCTCGGACTCGCACAGCGTCATCCCGAGATTTGCGTAAGCCGCGGCGCTGTCCGGCGTCAACTCCACCACGCGCCGGAAACTCGCAATGGCTTCCTCATACCGGCCCTGCTCGAAATACAGCAGGCCCAGCCGCCGGTAGGCGCTCCAGGAATCCGGATGCTGGTGCACCAGCGCCCGGAGCGCCGCTTCCGCCTTCGCGGGCAAACCGATCTTCCCGTATTCGCTCGCCAGGTCCACCGGCGCCTCAGCCGACTGCGGATCGATCGCAAGCGCATGCTCCAGATCTTCGATCGCCGCATGATCGTCTCCCCGGTCGGCCCGATACATGCCGCGCTCAATCAGCGCCGGCGCATACCCGGGCGCAAGTTGCACGGCGCGCAAACACGGCCCGGCGGCCGCATCGAGCAGCGAGGCGTCCTTCACCCGCTCGAACTTCAGCCGGTACGCCTCGCACAAGGACGCGAGCGCCGCCGCGTTGTTGGCGGTTGCCGGTTGCAGCGCGGCGATTGCTGAATCCACGCCCGGCGCATCATACGACCGCGCCAGCAATCCTCTTGCCCGCAGCCAGCTCTGAAACGCGGCCGGATTCGCCTGCCGCAGTTCGCTTACCGGATCGCGGGACGCCGTCACCGTCACGCCCAGCAGCCGCGCCGCGCTCTGCAGCACATCGGCTTCAAGCGCCGAGACATCGCCCGATGCCACGCTGACCGTCGTGGATGCCGTCACGGCCCCGCGCTTCGGGTCCACCGAATCGAGCGTCGCCGAAACGCCATTCCCCTCGCGCCGCAGCGCGCACGTCAGCACCACATCGGCGCCGAGTTTCTCCCGGGCGCCGGCCGCATCCGTCACGCGCGCCGATTCCACGTCGGACACGCTCGCCACTCTCGGTCCCGCGCCCCGTGCCGATGCCAGCGCGTCGGTCACCGCGGCCACCACGCCGTCGTCGATCTGTTTGATAGCCGGATCCGCTTCCGTGTTCGCCGCCAGCACCACCGCCTGCTTCGGTTTTCCGGTCGCGGCGCGCGGCTGCAGAATCAACGCGAGCAGAATGGCCCCGAGCGCAGCTCCGGCGATTGCGGCCGATCGCCCGGAAACACGCGGCGCACGGCGCGCCGTTTGCAGCGCGCTCACCGTCATCACCGCCCGGACCGCGTCGATTTCATCGCGCATCGCCGCGGCCGATTCATAGCGGCGCGCCGGATCCTTGCGCATCGCCCTCGAGATGATCCGCGTCGCCGCCGCATCCACGCCGTCGAGGCGCGGCTCGCTTTCGACAATGGCGCGCAGCAGCACCGGCGCGCTCTCGCCCGCGAACGGCCGCCTGCCAGTGAGCATTTCGAACAGCACCACCCCAAGCGCCCAGATGTCCGCCGCCGGACCCGCCTCCTGCCCCAGCGCCTGCTCCGGCGCCATGTACGCCACGGTTCCCACCGTCCGCCCCGGCGCAGTCAGTTCCGCGCTCTGCGCCATCCGAGCGAGGCCGAAATCGGCAATGCGCGCGATCCCCGTTTCGCTGAACAGGATGTTCGATGGCTTGATGTCGCGGTGCACGATGCCGCGCGCGTGCGCCGCCGCAAGGCCGCCCGCGATCTCGCTTGCGATCCGCAGCGCCTCGCGCGCGGGCATCGGTCCAGCGTCAATCCGCTCTTTGAGTGACCCGCCAGGACAGTGCGCCATGGCGATGTACGGCTGTCCGTCCGCATCCTCGATCCCGAAGACCGGACAGACATGGGGGTCGTCGATCGCCGCCGCCGCAATCGCTTCCCGCAGAAATCGCTCGCGCGCCACGCCGCTTTGCACGAACGGCGGCAGAAACTTCAGCGCGACAGTGCGGCCGAGAACCGTATCCGTGGCTGCGTACACCACGCCCATCCCGCCGCCGCCCAGAACTCCTGTGATGCGATATCGCCCGACCACGCGGCCAGGCCCGATCGGTATTTCCAATGCGCTGACCGTTAGTGTCGGCGATTCAGCGATTTCCGCATCGACGGCGCTGCGCAGTTCGGCGTCGTCCGCGCACGAGTTCTCGATGAACTCCCGCGCCGACGCTCCTCCCAGCCGCTGCGCCGCCTGCGCGATGCTTTGCGCAAGCTGCAGCCTTTCGCGCGTCAATGGCATCGGCTCGATTGTAGCCGGATCAGAGCGGGCGGAACAGTCGATTCCAGCGCGTGTGGCCGCTACGAGGCGTCCGGCGCCGCGCTCACGCCGGCTGGCTCGCGTCCCGCCGCACCCATTTATACGCTTTCGCCGAGTTCTTCCAGAAGTATTTCTCCGCTACCGGCCTACCCTTCGCCATGAAATACTCGTGCAGCGCCGTAAAGGCCTTTTCGTACGGCGCCCAGTGGTCGCTGTTTGGCCAGTCGCTGCCGAACACCACGCGGTCCTCGCCGAATACGCCGAACAACTCGTCAATGCGCCCCTTCGAGAACACCAGCCCCTGCGGAGTTCTCTCGAACGGCTCGGAGATCTTCGCGTAAATCTGCTTGCGGTCGGCGAATCGATGCAGATCGCCTTCGTACAGCTTCGTATCGAGTTGCGGAATGTGATCCAGAATGATTCGCAGATTCGGAACCGCGTCGCTGACGCGCAGCATGTCGCCCATCAGCCTGGCGGTCGGGTTCGCCCTATCGAGCGAGAGGTCCGCCGCCGCAAGCTCCTTCAGTCCGGCCACGAACTCCGGATTGGCCAGCTTGTCATGAATATCGCTGTTCCACAGATTGCCGTAGCGGATGCCGCGAAACAACCGGTTGCGGTGGAAGCGTTCCAGATCCCGCCGGAAATCCGCCGTACCGGGCTCCAGATGCCCGACCGTGCCGACGATGATCTTGTCCTTCGCGGCCACATCGAGCACCCACTGGTTGTCCTCAATGAGCGGACTGGCTTCCACCTCGATCGCGCCGACGACGCCGAACTTTACGGCGATGCTTCGATAACGAGCCGGCAGCGCGGGCTTGTACAGCGCTTCGTCGTTTTTCGGCGGCCACGGCACTCCGCCTGGACGGGTTGTGTCAAACAGGTGGATGTGGCAGTCGATGACGGGAATGCGATCGGAAGCGGCTTCGAGCGTCGGTGACAAGGCGAGGGCGGCCCCTCCTGCGATAAATTCGCGACGGTTCACGCCCAAAGATTGTATACGCTGCCCGGCCCGCGCGGCTTTTCACCAGGCGCGCGCCGCGCGCGCGGGCATCCTCATGCCGAACGTGCTTCGAAGATGGCGCATCGGATTCAGCTTGTATTTCAACTGCTCGAACTTCTCGCGTCGGGGTGACATCGGCGCATAGCCCGCGTCGAGTATCTTCGACCGGATGCGCGCCGAGTTTTCGATGAAAGCTTTCGAAAGCCGCTGCGATCCGGTGATGGAATCCGGATAGATTCGAAAATCACCCAGCACCTTGTTTACATATCCAAGGCGGGCGCCGGCAAGCGCCATGTCCACCACCAGCTCGGCATCCCACGTAACCCGGTTCGCGATGTTGAATCCGCTGGTGCGTTCATAGATCGACCGGCGGAAGAATGTGGATTGCTGCCAGGCGAAGTAAGCGCCATAAGCCAGCTTGCGCAGATCCAGCTTGTCCGGCGCGCGGCCACGCTGCTTCGCGCGCCCGCTTTCATCCACAATGCGGATTCCGCCGAACAGAATATCCACGTCCGGATGCGCGTCGAAATAGTCGAGCACGAAATCGAGAGCGCCCGGGACGAACCGGTCATCCGAATTCAGGTAACCATAGATATCGGCCTCGCATGCATCGAAGCCCTTGTTCAAGCCATCCGCGGGGCCGCGATCGGGTTCGAGGATCACGCGCGAGAAATGACCGCGTTTCTGTTCAATGATGGACCGCGATTCATCCTTGCTCCCCGGATCGACGATCACATAACGCAGCCGCGCGGGATCGGAGACAGACACGGAGTCTATCGCTTCTTCCAGAAACTTCGCCTGATTGTAGGAGATGGTAACGATGCCGATTGTCATCTTTCAACTGCCCGGCACACTCCCGCCGGGCCATCCGAATTCCAGGTTAACGCGAGAATCCTGCCTGATCCGGCGCCCGTCAGCGGAGCTTTGTGGCCCGGCACACAGGCGCAACCATGGCAGCGGCGCAACTGCCGCCGCCGCCGTGACCAACCCTACAGTTTCGCGTCCGCCGGCAACGCGGTCGCCCGGTTCAGGAGGGATCCTTCTGCCGTGTACGCGCCACGCCGCTCGCGATTCCCGCGCCAGTCAGGATCAGCACGCCGACCACGATCCAGCGTGGCGGAATATGTAAGTACCACGCGCCCAGCGCAATGCCCGTAATAAGGATCAGATAGCCGAGCAGATAGGCTGCGAAAGACGACATCGGAATCTCCCCCTGGCGAAATCTCGCGCGAACATTTGAAGCATTGCGACTGCCAAAGTGTGATTACCTGATTCTTTTGCGCCCGCCCGGAAAGCCGACGGTGAGATGGGTAACGGTTCGGAGCGACGGCCTGGTTATCGCGTTGGCGCGGCGGGCTGGCGCGGGTGCAGTGCGTCCCACCGAGCGTCCCCGTTGCGGGTGTAGTGCGGCGGCAGCGTGGTCCAGTCGTCCCGGGCGATGGCATTGAGGTCGTAAACCACTCTGCCTGCGCGGATGGTCAGCTCGCAGACGAATCTGGAATCGCCCTTGAGCCGCGCGCCGTACATATCGTCGAATCCGAATGTTCCATGCTGGATGCTCAACACCGCGATATCCGCGGGTGCCCCGGGCGACAGGTTACCCAGTTCCTCACGATGAATTTCCCGCGCCGGATTCCAGGTGGAACGCGCAATCACCTCATCCACGGGCATTCCCATCGCCAGCAACTTGCTCATGGCCGTCGCCATATCGTGCAGTGAATTGTTCATGCTGTGCACGTGAAGGTCGGTCGAGATCGAGTCGGGCGCGAAACCTTCCTTCATCGCCGGTACGGCAATTCGCCATGCGAAGCTGCCGTTGCCATGTCCCAGATCGAAGATCACGCCGCGCCTGCGCGCCTGCCACATGGCCGGATTTACGCGTCCGTCCCCGGTCTGTTCGTTCCGCAGGCCTGAGTACATGTGCGTATAGATGTCGCCCGGCCGGAGTTTCTTCGTCACCAGCTCCGCCATGGGCCGTTCAGGCCGGTTGGCGCCGAAATCCACCATCACTGGAATATGGGCGATGTTTCCGGCTTCCACGGCATGTTCCACCGGCGTCCACTCAGGACCCGCGAAATGCGCGGTCTTGATGCCGACGATAGTGTCCCTGTATCGCATCGCGGTCTCGGCCGCGGGACGAGCTTCCATATCCGTAAGGTCGTTCTCGAACGCTGGTCCGCGCATGCCGTGCCCCACGATGTTCAGAAACGCAAGCACGCGCGTGGCGGAGCGATCGATAACGCGCTGTTTGAAATCCTCGAAATTGAGATAGCCTGACGAACCCGCGTCGGCCACGGTGGTGACGCCGGAACGAAAGGTGAAGCCGTCCGGATACAAGCTCAGATCGCCTGCATAGGATTGCCGCTCGCCTGTGCCCGCATAGACATGCACATGGATATCCACCAGCCCGGGAGTCACATAGAGTCCGCTGACATCAATAGTCTTCAGCGCCTTCGCCGGATCGATGTGCGGCTCCACCGCGGCGATATGGCCATCCTTCACAGCCACATCCCTTGTCGCGCTGATTCCGTTCTTCGCATCCACCACGCGCCCGCCCCGCAGCAGCAGGTCATAGGTATCGTTCTGCTGCGCGAAGGCGAGCGAGGCCAGAAGAGCCGCTGCGAAGAGTTTCGACAGCATGCGCGACGCCTTAGCTCCTGCGCCCGGCCGTGAATTCGGCCTTTCCGTACTCGCCCATGTCCACGCTGCCTGCCATGCTGTTTTCGGCCACACTGGCGGTGAACTCATACGAGATGGACGTGCCCTGAATCGGATGCCGGCTGCGGAATACCGCGCGGTCACCATAAATCGAGCCACGAAGATCGCCGCTTACCGTTTCACCTTCATGGAAGCCGCCAAGCACATTGCCGGACTGTACCAGCGTGAAGCGGTGTTCGGCTTCGCCCAGAGGATACTTCATGTGTACGTTCCAGTTACCCGCAATCATGGCCGGCTGGGCCTGAGACCTCGGAGGCGCTTCAAAGCGTGGCGGCTTCGAAAGAACGGCGTACAGCGCATCGCCGGAGATCCTGTGATCGTCCGGCTGCATCATGTAAGGCATAACGGAAACGGAACTGGCCATCGAATCGGGCCGCACTCCTGTGGAGCCCGCCACAAAGATGCGCGGCCTTCCTTTGTCGAGCACCTCCTCCACTTCCTTTCCCGTGATTCCCAGCTTCGCGCCATCCCAGCGGATATGAAGCACGGGCGCGTGGTTTGAAAGGTCTTCGGGTTGGGTAACTTCCGTAGTTATGCCTGGAACCGCGCTGACGCGCTGCCGAATGGAATCCAGCCAGCTTTCCCACTGCTTCCATTCGGCGTCATGGTCGCGGCGCGTCCACATATCCACCGCCGTCAGCATGCCCATGATTTCTTCCTTGCCAACTTTGAGTGAACGGCCGAAAGCATGGTGCGGCGCGCTGTTGAACCACGCGGCGCTCACAAGGTCCCTGCGGCCCAGCAGCAGCCCGGCGCTTTGCGGACCGCGCAGGCATTTGCCTCCGCTGTAAGCCACCATATCCGCGCCCAGGCCAAGGTGCTTGTTGGGAATGGTCAGATACTCAGCCGCCGCGTCCACGATTACCGGAATCTGCCGCGTCTTCGCCGCCGCGCAGATGTTCGCTGTGCTCAATTCTCCCCGGTCCGCGCGCGGCGATGCCATGATCATGATCATCGCCGTCCGCGGATTCATTGCGTGCTCCAGTTCCTGGCGCGAATTCACTTCGATCACGTCGATTCCGGGCATCCGTACCGCGTGATCGTAGACGTTGCGCGAGTGCTTCGGAATGATGACTTCGTTCTTCAGCCCGGCGAGCTTCGGAATGCGCTGCATGCGCTCCGGATTCGTGCCGGCGATGCAAGCCAGTGTGGCATGCGTCAGCGCCGCCGCGCAGCCTGCGGTAACAATGCCCCATTCGGCCTTCGTCAGTTCCGCCAGCCGCCGCCCCACGGCATCTATTAGTTCATCCATCTGAACGTAATGCCGCGACGCTTCGTCCATTGCCTTCTTCACTTCCGGCAGCGTCAGTGAGCCTGTGATGATAGTGAAGGTTCCGCGGCAGTTGACGATCGGCGTCACACCGATGGATTCGTAGAGTTCAGGTCCGGGATCGATACCCGGCGCTGCGGACGCGGCCGAACCCCCAAGTGCGGCGGTGGCGAATGCTCCGGTCTGAAAAAATCTTCGGCGGCTGAGTGGCATGGTGGCTCCCTGATTCAGACCCGGCAGTAAACGGAATGCTCGGGCGGCCTGTAGGCGACGCCAAGATGCGGCGTATCGAGCTTGTCATAGTTCTGCGCCCTGGACGTGAGGCAGCTTTCCAGAATCCCGCTTACCAGCAAAGTCCGCTCGATCGGGTATGGCGCAACTCCGGTTTCGAACATCTGTTCGATGCCATGCGCCAGACATGCCGAGTAAGTCACATTCGGTTCCGGCGTGAGAAGGAACTGCGTGGACTGGATTCGCGGCATTCCTTTTACTCGCGCAGCGAAATTGAAATCCTTCAACCCGCCGTTCAGCATCAGAAGCGTGGCGCGCAGGCCGTCGCGGTATTCGATGAAGTAAGCCGCCGGATTCGGCGCAATCTGGCGCAGGGCGCCGCTCATCACCAGGTCTTCCGGCCGGCTCTCCGTCTCCCCAACTCCAAGCGGCGTGTCGCTGCGCGAGAATGCGGCGTCGAGCAGATCCTTCGACCAGCGGCCTTCGTCTCCCGCCTGCCATACCGCCACTCCTTCGATCATCTGCACAGACTTCACGCCCGTTTCCCCATGACCGCGGCGTTCCACCATGCACTGCAAACCTTCCAGCGCGTGGAAGTCCATCGCGTCCGAGCCGCCTTCGCCGATCATCAGCGCTTCTTCAATTTCGCACCCCAGCGGCAGTTCCAGTTCCGGCAGCCGCCATGTCACCGGCAGGGACGACCCGCCCAGCATGGGGAAGCGGAGTCGCCGCGAAGCGTCTACCATTGCCTTGGCTTTTTCGAAGCTGTAGGAAAGGTGCTTGTCGTTGTAAACCGGAACGGCGCGGCCATCCTGCTCAAACACCTTCACGCATTGCTCGAAGAACTCATACCGCGGGTAGAGAATCTGGCCGATGCCGTTCCGGGGATAAGTGCCGTGCTCGCCAATGATGAGCACCGCGTCTACGGCCAGCTTCGAACTGCCGCAGCGCAACGCTTCCGCGATCGTGGGGTAGACATGGAAACCGAATTCCCTCGCCCGGTCCGCGCTCAGGTCACCTTCGGGATGCTGGTCCACGTACATCGAAACCACCTGCATGTCCGGTTTGTGCCACTCGCCGGCATAGGGATAACCCACGATGAAACGGTCCCCGATGTGCTGACCATGAGATTGCAGCCGAAACACAGTAGTGATGAGCGCAATGCGCTTCGGCTGCGCGGCCGCCCGTGCAAGCGGCAGCGCGCCAACAGCAGCGCCGGTCTTCAGAAAATTCCGCCGGGTGAGTTCGGGCATGGCGTCAGGCTCTTTCGTAAGTGGATTCAGCCGCCGGTTGATAGCGCACGTCCAGATGAGGCGTCTCGTAGCGCTTCTGGTCCTGAAACAGGCTTTCCATGCCGGCCGCGGTAAGTCCGGTTGTGAGCAGCGTTCGCTCAATGGGATAAGTAGCCTTACCCGTCAGGAACATCTTTTCCATGTTGTTGACCAGCGGGCTGAAGAAGCTGGCCAGCGTGGTCCTTCCATCCGGCATGGGAAGGTACATCTGCGTGGAGAAAGGCCGCGACGAACCTTCCAGTTCCGCCGCGAAATTGAAATCCCGCAAGAGCCCGTTCATCAGCAGCATGGTGCATTTCACTCCGTCAGCATGCTCATAGCGATAAGCGACGGGGTCTTTCACCATGCGCCGCATCTCCGCGGCGTCCGGAAAAATATCGTTGAATCCGGAACGCGCCGGCGTCAGCGTGTGACTGCGGCAGAGCGCCGCGTTCATGAGTTTCCGCGGCCACACTCCTTCGGAAAGCGCGTCCCAGAACTTCTCGCCGCGATAAGCCTGCAGCCACTTCACGCCGCTCTCGCCCCCGCGCCGCCGCTCCACCATGCACTGGATAGTTTCAAGGCCGTGGAAGTCGTAACTGTCCACGCCGCCATAACAGATCGAAAGAGCTTCCGTAATCCGCGAGCCGAGTGGCATTTCAACCGAGGGAATCCGCCACGTCACCGGCAGGCTGGAACCCGCCATATACGGAAATCCGAGGCGGCGCGACGTGTCGTACATCTGTTTCGCCCAGTCCCAGTTCCATGAGAGATGCTTGTCGTTGAACATAGGTACGGAACGGCCGCTGTCCTCATACACCTTTACGATCTGCTGGAAGAACTCCCAGCGCGGATATTTCGTCTGGCCTTTCTCGTTCTTCGGATAATTACCGTGCTCGCCAACCACCACCACCCCATCCACCGCCAGTTTGC
>DAIDJK010000455.1 GCA_027450225.1 Bryobacterales bacterium
CCGCCCTGTTCAGCCTTTATTTTCACTATCCGTCTTTCGCACTGCCTGCCCCTCGACCGCTTCCAGCAATTGCGCCACGCTGCGGCCGGTAACGGGGTCGCGCAGCGCCGGATTCAGTTCCGCCAGCGGCGCGAGCACGAATCTGCGCTCGCGGAATCGTGGATGCGGGATCTCGAGTTCACCCGTATTCACCACCGCATCGCCATACAGCAGAATGTCGATGTCGATGGTCCTCGGCCCGTTCACGATCTCCCGTTTCCGCCCCAGCGCGATCTCGATCTTCTGTGTCCGATGCAGCAACTGCAGCGGAAACAATCCGGTCTCGAATTCGCCCACGCAGTTCAGAAACCAGCGCTGCTTTTCGTACCCGACCGGTTCCGTTTCATAGAAGCTGGAAAGCCGCAGCAGCTTCGCGCCGCTCGCCTGCAGCCGTTCCACGGCGGCGCGAATGTTCTTTTCTCTGTCCCCGATGTTGGAGCCGAAACCTAAATAAACGCGCTTCAAAACAGTTCCGGCTGCCGCTCGATACCGCCGTATCGCTTCGGAACTTTGAAGTAATCGAATGCGCGCTCGGTCGCGATCCGGCCGCGCGGCGAGCGGTGCAAAAAGCCGAGCTGGATCAGATACGGCTCATACACTTCCTCGATCGTTTCCGGCTCTTCGCCGATCGCCGCCGCGATAGACCCGAGCCCCACCGGGCCGCCGCCGAATTTCTCGAGCACCGTGCGCATGATCTTCTGATCGATTTCATCGAGCCCGAAGCGGTCCACTTCCAGCAGATCGAGCGCCGTCTCCGCCACTTCCGGCGTGATGTGCCCGTGCGCCCGAACCTGCGCGTAATCGCGGACGCGCCGCAGCAGCCGGTTCGCAATGCGCGGCGTGCCGCGCGCCCGCCGCGCGATTTCTTCGGCGCCGGCCAGTTCGATCGGCGTATCGAGCAGCTTCGAAGACCGTTCGACAATCCTCGTCAATTCCGGCACATCGTAATGATTCAGCCGCAGTACCAGGCCGAAGCGCCCGCGCATCGGCGCGCTCACCAGACCCTGGCGCGTGGTCGCCCCAATGGCTGTGAACTTCTGGATGGGAATCGAATGCGTTCTCGCGCCCGGCCCGGTGCCGATCAGGATGTCGAGATGAAAGTCCTCGAGCGCCGAATACAGCATCTCCTCCACATCGGGCAGCAGGCGGTGCACTTCGTCGATAAAGAACACCTGCCGAGCCTTGATCGAGGTGAGGATGCCGGAAAGGTCCATCTTCTTCTGCAGAACCGGGCCGGAAGTCTGGGTGAACGGCACGTCGAGTTCGCTCGCGATGATCGAGGCGAGCGTGGTTTTCCCCAGGCCCGGCGGCCCGTAAAGAAGCACATGGTCCATCGCCTCCCCGCGTTTCCGCGCCGCTTCGATGGCGATCGAAAGAACTTCCTTCAGCCGCGCCTGGCCGGTGAAATCCGCCAGGCGGCGAGGCCGCAGTCCGGCTTCGAACTGCCGTTCCTCATCCAGCCCGGCGGCGGAGACGAGACGTTCCGCGGACATCGCCTAGCGCGCCAGCTCCAGCGCCTTGCGGAACAGCGGCTCGAAGTCCGCGGGCGTTCCGTTCGCGCGGGCCTTTCGCACGGCCGCTTCGGCCTGCGGACGCGCGCACCCCAGATTCATCAGCGCCGAAAGCACGTCCTCATCCAGACTCGACAGCGCCGGCTGCGCCGCTTCGCCTTCCTCAGCCGCGGGCGCGGGCAGCTTGTCACGCAGCTCCAGAACAATTCTTTCCGCCGTCTTTTTGCCCACTCCCGGAATCCGCACCAGCTTTTCGATTTCGCCGCGCCGGATCGCCGTGAGCACTTCGGCGGCCTCCATGCCGCTCAGTACTTTGATCGCGAGTCCCGGCCCGATATTGCTCACCCCGATCAGCCGCTCAAACAGATTCTTCTCATCCTGCGTGAGGAATCCATAGAGCAGAAAGGCGTCTTCGCGAACGTGCGTGTGCACGCGCAGCCGCGTTTCCGAACCCTGTCCGGGCAGTTTGGCGAAGGTGGAAACGGGAATCGTAACGTCGTAGCCGACGCCGCCCACGTCGAGGATCACCTGGTTGGGATGCTTCTCGACCAGCGTTCCCCGGAGCAGCGCAATCATTGTCGTAAAGATTGTACATGGCCAGACGACGCTTCTTCGTCGATGAAGTTCGCAACGGCCGCGCCACCATCGAAGGCGACGAAGCCCACCATCTCACGCGTGTCCTGCGCGTGGAAGCGGGGCAGAAATTCGAAATTTCCGATAATTCCCGCGTCTGGCTGGCCGAAGTCGAAACCGCGCGGAAAAATCTGGTCGCGTTTTCCGTTGTCGAGGAACTCGAACCGGCGCGCGAGCCGGCATATGTCCGGCTCTATCTGGCCCTCATCAAGTTCGACCGGCTCGAATGGGCCATCGAAAAGGCGACCGAACTCGGAGTCTCCGAAATCATCCCCCTCGATACAACCCGCAGCGACGAAGGCCTGTTTCAGGGAGCGGCAAAGCGCGTCGATCGCTGGCGCCGGATCGCGCGGGAGGCGAGCGGGCAGTCCCGCCGGCTTCGCGTGCCCGAAATCGCCGATCCCGCGAAGTTCGAAGCCGCTTTGCGCGACAGCGCCCGCAGCCGCGTTCTCCTCGACGAAGCGCCGGGCGCGCCACCCCTGCTGCAGGCCGGCCGGGTCGCGCGCGGCGAGCCAATCTCGCTGCTGATCGGCCCCGAAGGCGGCTGGACCGACGAAGAACGGCGGCGGCTGGGTGAATCCGGCTGGATTCCGGCCTCGCTCGGTCCTCTCATTCTGCGCGCCGAAACCGCCGTTTGCGCCGCGCTCGCCGTAGTCACGCAGTTGCATCTTGTGGGGAACGGAACAGATTGAAACACCGAGGTCTCCGTTCGCCGCTAGAATTGAAGTCAGACCGATGCAGGAACCGTATCCGCGTCCGCACACGGCCGATCGTATTGCCTTCGTTGTTGTTCTTCTAACGCAAGCACTTATTGGTTGGTTTCTCTGGACTGATTTCCGGCGGAAAGTTTCGCCCGCGGTTTTTCGCGGGGTCGCCGCGCTGCTCATCGTGCTCTGGATCGTCACCTTCGGTGGCGTGCTGCTGAGCGGCGATGGCGTGCTCTACCAGAGCCACGCCGTATCCTCGTACATCCGCGGCGTCTGGATCGCCATCGCGAATCTCTGGTCGATTCCGGCCGCGGCGGCGGTTCTGCTCTACGCCGCGTGCCGCTTCATCGCGTCCCGCAAGCCGGTGATCCGGACGACCGAGCACGATCCCAACCGGCGGGCTGTTCTGCGGGCCGCCGGGACCGCCGCCGTCGCCGCTCCATTCGCCGTGGCGGGTTTCGGCGCCATCGTGGAACGTACGCGGTTTCAGGTCCGCGAGATCGATTTCCCGATTCGCGGGCTGCACCGCGACATGGACGGCTTTCGCATCGCGCAGTTGAGCGATCTGCACGTCAGCCCCTATCTGAGCGTGGCCGAAGCGGGCCGCGCCGTGGATATGGCGAATGAGCTGAAGCCGCATCTCGCGCTCGTGACGGGCGACCTGATTTCCGGCGTGGGCGATCCGCTGGACGGCGCCATTGCGCAGATTGCCCGGCTGCGCGCCGATGCCGGCGTGCTCGGCTGCCTCGGCAACCACGAAATCTACGCCGAATGCGAAGATTACGCCACCGAGGAATCGGCGAAACGCGGCATCAGCTTCCTGCGCAGCGAAGCCCGCGTGGTGCGCTGGGGTTCCGCTTCGCTGAACATCGCGGGCGTCGATTACCAGGCGTTCGGATGGAAGAACGGCAACTATCTCCGGAACGCCGAAAAGCTGGTGGCGCCCGGAATGCCGAATCTGCTGCTTTCGCACAACCCGGACGTGTTTCCCGTCGCCGTGGCCAAGGGATATGACGCCATGGTCGGCGGCCACACGCACGGCGGCCAGGTGACGATGGAGATTCTGAAGCAGGACCTCAATTTCGCCCGCTTCTTTACGCGGTATGTGCTCGGACTTTACCGCATGAACGGCGCGAGTTGCTACGTCACCGGAGGCATAGGTACCATTGGGATGCCGGTGCGCATCGGCGTTCCTCCCGAGATCACTCTGCTCCGGCTTCGCAGCGTTTAGGTTCCTGGTCGGCGCTGCGCGAAACGCGGATTTCGCATTGCGCTATCTCGTCATTTCCGATATTCACAGCAATCTCGAAGCGCTCGAGGCGGTGGTCGCCGACGCGCGCGGCCAGCACGAACGCATCGTCTGCTGCGGCGACATCGCGGGCTACGGACCCGATCCGAATGCCGTCATCGAATGGTGCCGCGATAATCTGGCCGAGGTGATCCGCGGCAGCCACGACCGCGCCTGTTCCGGCATGGAGGATCTGGAATGGTTCAATCCCGTCGCCCAGGCGGCCACGCGCTGGACCATCGCCCAGTTGAAGCCGGAAAATTTCGAATACCTGCGGAGCCTTCCCGCCGGACCCCGCTCGCTCGACAACTTCGCCCTGGTCCACGGCTCGCCGCTCGACGAAGACGAATACCTGCTCACCTCCCTCGATGCCCGGAATGTTTTCGGCTACATGGAGGCCGATCTCGTGTTTTTCGGCCATACTCACCTGCAGTGCGGCTTCGGCTGGAAGGGCGGACGGCAATACTCGCTGCAGCGGGTTGTCGACCGGGAAGTGTGGCTTCGCGTGGAGCCGGATTCGGCCTGGCTGGTGAATCCGGGCTCGGTCGGACAGCCGCGGGATGGCGACCCGCGGGCGGCCTACGCCCTCTACGATAGTCAAACGAACGAAATTCTGCTGCGGCGCGTAGCTTACGATAGCGAGCAGACGCGGCGGAAGATCAACGCCGCCGGACTGCCGGACGTGCTCGGTATCCGGCTCGGAATGGGGCGCTGATCGGGGCGCGAATCCGGCGATCGAACAGGGAGATTGCGATGTTCTGCACCCAATGCGGGACCCAGATGGGAGACGGCGCGAGATTCTGCACGGCATGCGGCAAGCCGGCCACGCACCCGCCGGTGGACGAGTTTGCAGCCTCCGGTTTTCCGGCGGAGCCGAGGTTTGACAGCGGCCGCCAATACGCCGAAACTCCGGTCGCCGAAGAGGTTCCACCGCCTCCCGTCGATTCGGCGTGGACGGCGGCGCCGCTTCGCAAACGGCTGCGCCGTATTCCGAAGCAGAAAAAGATCGCGGGCGTCTGCGCCGGATTCGCCGAATACTTCGACATGGACGTCACGCTGATGCGGCTGATCTGGCTCGGCCTGCTGCTGATCCCGCCGCATGTGGGCCTGATCGCGTATATCGTGGCCTGGGCGGTGCTACCGAAGACTTAAGCGCGCGATGGTCTCGATGTGGAAGGTCTGCGGGAACAGATCGATCATCGTGATGTCCGCGATTTCGTAAGCCGCCGCCAATCCCGCCAAGTCCCGGGCGAGCGTCGCCGGATCGCAGGCGACGATCACCAGATTCTTTGGCTTCAGGGCGAGCAGACTTTCGACCACCGTCTTCCCGAGGCCGGATCTTGGCGGGTCGGCTATGGCCAGATCGCACGCGCTCGCTTCCGGGTGGTCGCGAAGGAAATCTTCGGTGTTCGCCCGGACCGCGCTCGCGCCAGGCAAGCCCGCCAGATTCTTCTCGAGATCCCGCGCCGCCGCCATGCCGGATTCGACCGCGATCACGCGCTCGAACCTGCGCGCCAGCGGAACCGAAAACAGCCCGACTCCCGCGTACAGATCCCACGCGACTGCGCCCGTGTGGGCGCCGACCGCGGATTCCATCAACTGGGGCAACAGGAAGCGGTTCACCTGGAAGAACGATTCCCCGCTCACCTGAAATTTGTCAGCACCCACCGTGTAATCGAGCGGCCCTTCCACACTGCCGGGGATCTCTTCGGCGAGCCAGTCGAAAAATCGCCGGGCGACGGGCTGCGACGCGGTGCGCACGTTCCACTGCACCGCGGTCTCGTCGGTGAATACTTCGAGCGACGTCAGAAACCGCGGCCAGCGCCGGTCCCGGATCATCCGGTTCAGCGCATCGACGATCTGGTTGATCTTCGGTGAAGCGATGGGACAATGGCGAATCGCCACCAGATTGTGAGACTGCATGGCCCGGTAGCCCAGCCGGCCATTCTCGATGTGAAACTGCACGCGGTTGCGATACCCGTAGGGTTCGCCGGCAATCGCGCCGATTCGTTCGGCGCTGTATTCGATGCGCCCGGCCCGGCGAAGCGTCTCGGCGAGGATGGCGCGCTTGTAATCGAGCTGGCCTTTATACGATGCGTGCTGATACTGACATCCGCCGCAGCGCCCGAAATACGGACACGGCGCATCCACCCGCTCGGGCGAAGGCTCGACGATCCGCACCAGCTTCGCGCGCTCGGCCTGACGCCGCGAACCCGCCCGCTCCGCTTCCACCACCTCGCCCGGCAGCACGAAAGGGGTGAAGACCACTTCCCCATTGGTGCGGCTGAGTCCTTCGCCGCCATAAACCAGTTTTTCGATTTCCAGTTGAACGGGCATCCGCGAAACGCACCCGAAGGTTAACACCCGTCCGTTCACATC
>DAIDJK010000456.1 GCA_027450225.1 Bryobacterales bacterium
ACGCGCTCGGCGAGATCGTAGGCAGTGGCGGTTTCGCGCGGATCGCCGTATTCGCCGACCGAACGTGAAAGCTTCTCTTTACGGATGACGCCTGTCATTCCGCAGCGCTGGTCTTCCACGAACAGCTCATTCACGCCGGACGGAAGCGCCAGAAGACGCTCGAGCACAGTGGCATACTGCGCCGCGGCGGGCACGGTTTCCCTTCCTTGCCATCCACTTTTTTGCGATCCTTCGCAGGGAATTTCGATGCGCATGCGTCCGGAATAGACTGAGCGGGTTTCGAAGAGCCGCATCGTAATGATCGCGGTGACTGATGCCAGCATAAGCGGAACCATGATGGGGTCCGTCCAGCGCGTGAGTTCGAGCACCATGATGATGGAAGAAAGCGGTCCCTGCGTCGCGGCGGCGAGCGCGGCGCCAGAGCCAAGCAGAGCGTACGCGCCTTCCGGCGCTCCGGGCCAGAGACCCTGGAGCAACTGTCCCGATAACGCGCCGAGTAAAGCGCCGAACGTCATAGTCGGCGTGAACAGTCCGCCGGGCGCGGCGGACCGCAGACACGCCGCGGTGACGAGCGGGCGAAGGACGACGAGCGTTGCGATAAGGCCGAAGCTCATCGGCCGGGCGAGAACGATCTCGACAATATTGCGGCCATTCCCGAGCAGTTGCGGGAAGGCGATCGCGAGAGCGCCGATAGCCGCAAATACCAAAACGGGAAGAATGACGGCGGCGCGGCGCCTGGGTTTGTGGGTACTTGCCCAGGAGATGAGCCGCACGTATGGTACGCAGGCAAGGCCGATCAGTGGACCGGTGACGGCAGCCCACAGAAGCTGCTGCGGTGAAAACGAGAATGCAGCGACCGTGTAGGTCGGCTCGTTCGGAAGAAACAGCCAGGAGACCGCGACCGCGATCCAGGAAGTGAAAACGGCCGGGGTCACCATGGACAGCTGGACAGTTCCGAGCAACACTTCGAGTCCGAAGAGCGCACCGCCGAAAGGGAGGTTGTAAACGGCCGCCATTCCCGCTCCAGCGCCGCAGGCGGCGAGCAGACGGCGTTCGGCGCGCGTCAGCCTGGCCCACTGCGCCAATTGCGATGCAAACGCTCCGCCCGCTTCCTTCGGCGCTGCTTCGCGACCGAGGGGCGCGCCCATGCCTACGATGGCAATCGAGAGCAGTCCGTCGGCGAGAGTCTTGACGGTCGGGAGTTTGCCGGAATGGAACCAGATAGCCCCGGAAAGGCCGCTGCCTTCACCGAGGTAACGGTGGATCGCCCAGAGCGCCGCGGCCGCGATTGCTCCGGCAAGGGCCATCACCCATATCCGATGAAGCGCGGAAGCAGCTTCCACGCCCTGAAGGAAATTGCCCCGCGCGTAATCCCACGCATGGCGCTGGACAAAACGCAGAAGCTTCATCAGCAGGCCGCCGGCAAGCCCAGCACCCACCCCGGTGAGCGCCGCGACAATCCAGAAGCGCCATCCAAACAGATACGCGCGATCACTTCCGGCAACGTTGGGCTGCGGCGAATCCGGCATCGGTCCGAACCCAGTGCAATCCGGCTGCCGGGAGTGCTGTTTTCGGCAGAGATGCGGACGAACTGATCGAAGTATCCACGGCGGGCGCGGTTCATGGAGGAGCGATCCGGCGCCAACGCGTTCATACGCAAGGGAGTATCGCGGGGGATTCGTTGATCAAACGCCTGTACAATCAAGTTTCAGTGGAATGGAAATGATGCAGAGTTTGCAGGGCAGCCGCCGCACCTTTCTCAAACAGGCGGTCACGGCAGGTGTTGCCGGGCCGTTCTTCGTCAGGAACCTGCTCTCGGCGCCCCCGAGCAGTACGGTTCGGCTGGGGAGTTTCGGCGCGGACAACATGGCGTGGTCCACGCTGAACGGAATCGCGCAGCATGCCAAAGTCAGCGTCGTATGCGCTGCCGAGGTCGATTCCAGCCGGCTCACGAAACTGAAAGATAAATTCCCCCAGGCCCGCGCCTACCAGGACTGGCGCGAAATGTTGCGGAAGGAGCGCCACAATCTCGACGCCGTTTGCGTCGGAACGCCGGACCACACACACGCGCCTGCTGCGATGAGTTCCATGCAGTTCGGCCTGCACGTCTACGGGCAGAAGCCGTTGGCGCACGATATTTTCGAGTGCCGGAAGCTGATGGAGATGGCTGCGAGGAAGAAGCTGGTCACACAGATGGGCATCCAGATTCATTCCGCCGCGGAGTACAAGACGGCCGTGGCGCTGGTGCACGCCGGCGTGATTGGGAAAATCCGCGAAGTACATTCCTGGAGCAACAAGAAGTGGGGAGACCCGGACCTCGTTCCTGACCGGTCCGATCCTGTGCCCTCCAGCCTGAACTGGGATTATTGGATCGGCACAGCCGCAATGCGGCCTTATCTCGGCGATGAATATTACCATCCCGTGAACTGGCGCAAGCGGCAGGATTTCGGAACGGCTACCTTCGGCGATATGGGTTGCCACATCTTCGACCCAGTATTCGAAGCGGTCCAGTTAACCGCCCCGATTTCCGTGCGCTCGGAGGGGCCGGCGCCCGGCCAGCACAACTGGGCTTTGAATTCCATCATCCATTACGTGTTCCCGGCGACGCCGATGACCGAAGGCAAAACGGTCAATGTCTCCTGGTACGATGGCGACGAGCGGCCTCCGCAGGAGATTCAGGCGCTTCTCGGGACGCGGAAATTGCCCGACCAGGGCTCGATCCTCGTCGGGAGCAAGGGTTCCATGCTGCTTCCGCACGTCGCAATGCCGGTGCTGCTGCCTGAGCAGCAGTTCGAAGGTTTCAAACTACCTCCGCAGGAATCGGACAATCACTACTTCCAGTTCGTCGAGGCGATTCTGGGAAACGGCAAGACCACCACGGCATTTGAATACTCCGCGCCGCTTACTGAATCGGTGCTGCTCGGTCCCATCGCCACGCGCTTCCCCCACGCCACGCTGGAATGGAATGCAAAAAAGATGCATTTCACAAACTCCGCGGAAGCAACGCGCTTTGTGAAGCGGAAGTACCGGGCCGGCTGGGCGGTCAAAGGGCTGAGTTAGGAACTCTTACCCTTGCACATGACCCGCGACTGAGGCCAAGTCTGAGCGCGCTATCGTCCCCTTCATCGGAACCAGCGCGCGCTATGTGAAGCGCTTCCCGGCGGGCGATGAGCCGAGCGCCGGCCGTCCCATCACGAGGATGGCAGCCCAACGCGGCCCGCGAGAGTTCCGCTCTGGCTTGTTTACGGTTTCTCGCCCGGAGGCGGGGCGTTCACATCCACCTTCTGCCCGTTGCGCGAAGGTGGAATCCATCCATCGTTCGAGGGCCCGTTCTGAAAAAATCGCGCATCCTTGCTCAGCCGGTGACCCGTCGCATATTTCGCATTCGCCTGGCCAAAGATCTTTCCCGCGCGCAGAACGTCGTCATGCACCTTCTGCATCAGCTCTTCATACTTGTCATCGCCCTGCTTGTAACCCGAGAACGAGCTCAGATCGTTGTTCCCGATCAGCACCACATCAATCCCCGGCACCGACGCGATATCGAACGCATTCGCCACGCCCGTCGGCGTCTCGATCATCACCGCCACCAGCATGTTGTCGTTAATGGTCTGCCGGTAATCCATCCCCCACAGCCTCATGTACTGCCCTGCCCCGGAGCTGCGCCGTCCATATGGCGGATACCGCGCCCACTTTGCCGCCTCCCGCGCGCGGTCCACGTCATCCACCGTCGGCACGATCACGCCCAGCGCGCCAATGTCCGTCGCATGCTGAATGTGCCACTCCTGCGCGTCGGGCAGCCGGATCATCGGAGTCGCTCCCGCATGCGGACAGGCCGCGATCATCGCCTCCACGTCTTTGAATTCCAGCGTGCTGTGCTGCATCTCGAACCACGTGAAATCGTAGTGTTTGGCGTGCTCGCAATAATCGGCGATGTCGAACTTCGATTGCGTGAAGCTGAACACCTGCTTGCCCGCGAGTAATTTCGCCTTCGCGGTGTTATAGAGCGGCTTCTTCTGCGCCTGCTCCTGCGCCGTGGCTACGGAACAGACCAGCGCCGCGGCCGTCGCCACGCAGCCGAACAGGAATGCTAACTTTCGTTGGGTCAAAATACTTCCTCTCATGGCCGGAACTCCCGTCCCGATGACCGAGAGCGTATCACGGTCCGGCGTCGGAGATTAGGGTCCTTACGCGCTGGGTGCTTACGCGCTGGCTGCGGGTTATCCCGCAGCTGTGCAACCCCGCGAGTGCGACGATACCGCGGCAATGCTGCGGACGCGTTGGGCGCAGGCGTGCTTTTCATCATTCCTTATGGACCGGAGGGTAATCCGAAGAATCGTCCTGATCGCGGTTCTGATCACGCTTACCCTGTGCATCGGAACGGTCGGCTTTCGACTGGTCGAAGGCTACACGTTGTTTGATGCGTTCTACATGACTCTCATCACGGTCACCACGGTCGGTTATCAGGAAATCCGGCATTTGAGCTACACGGGCCGGATATTCAACTCCTTCCTCATTCTGTTCGGCGTCACCGCCATGTTCTTCGCCGTGGGGATCATGACGCAGACGATCATCGAACTCCAGTTGGAAGATCGCTTCGGACAGCGCCGGAAAAGGCGGGCAATTATGCAGATGGCTGATCATTACATCGTATGCGGATTTGGCCGCGTGGGCCGCAATGCCGCACTGGAATTGCAGCGAGCGGATCTCCCCTTTGTGGTTGTCGATCGCAGCCCGCAAAGAGTGGAGGCGGCGGCCAGCGCAGGCATGCTGGCCATGCATGCTGACGCCACGCGCGACGACACTCTCCGGGAAGCCGGCATCGACCGCGCGCGAGGATTCATCGCTGCGCTCCCCACTGACGCTGAAAACCTCTTCGTCATCCTGTCCGCCAAAACACTGAATCCGAAACTCATTGTGGTCACCCGGGCTTCCGAAGAAGACGCCGAAGAGAAACTGCGCAGAGCGGGGGCGGATACCGTTTTCTCGCCTTACAGTATGGCCGGCCAGCGCCTCGCGCAGGCATTAATTCGGCCGCATGTCGTTCAGCTGCTTGAGTTTCCCGGTAAAGCCGCCGGCCTCGCCGTTACCATCGAGCAGCTCCAAATTCCGCCTGAATCGAAGCTGGTTTCAAGGAAAATCGGCGATCTTGCTGTAAGCGGCGCGAAGGTTCTGGTACTCGCGATAAAAAGGGCGGATGGCCGCACCATATTCAACCCCTCGGCGGACCTGCAGATCGCCCCGGGTGATTTTCTCATCGTGATGGGCGAAGAAGCACGGCGCAGGGACATCGAGAGCGTTCTGCTGGGGTACGCGACATCAGGTTCCAGCTGCTAAGAACGCGCATTCTGCGTCATCCGTCATAATGCAGGGCGATGCGACGCATCCAAAATGCGGCGGTGCTCTTCGTCCTGTTTGCTTCGAATCTCGCCGCCGCGCCCACCTGCGACAGCCTTACCTCACTTGCCATCCCAAACGTCACCATCGTCTCCGCGGCGCCCACCACCGCATCGCCTGGACGCGGAGCCAGGACCCTCCCCGTCTTCTGCCGCGTCCTCGCCACAGCTCGCCCCGTCGCCGATTCCGAAATCCGTTTCGAAGTCTGGCTCCCCGCGCCGGACGCGTGGAATCGCAAGTTCGTCGGAACCGGCAACGGGGGCTATTCCGGCGCGCTCGGCTATCGCGAAATGGAAACCGCGCTCGAACGTGGCTACGCCACCGCCGGTTCGAACACCGGCCACGAAGGCGACGATCTGAAGTTCGGCCTCGGCCATCCAGAAAAAATCAACGACTGGGCCTTTCGCGCCGTTCACGCCATGACGGACGCCGCAAAGCTGATCGTCCGCGATTACTACGGCCATTTCGCCAGCCACGCTTACTTCACCGGCTGCTCCACAGGCGGCCATCAGGCGCTCTCCGAAGCCCAGCGCTATCCCGCCGATTACGATGGCATCGTCGCCGGCGACCCCGGCAACGATCGCACCCGTCTGAACATCGGCTTCCTTTACTCATGGCTCGTCGCCGCCGATCTTCCATCCGCGAAACTGCCAGTGCTTCACCGCGCCGCGGTCGCCGCCTGCGACGCACTCGACGGACTCAAGGACGGCCTGATCTCCGATCCCCGCCGCTGCAAATTCGATCCCGCAACTCTGCTTTGCCCCAGCGGTGACGACGCCACCTGCCTCACCGCATCACAGGTCGAAGCCGCCCGCAAAGTCTACTCCGGCGCCCGCAATCCGCGAACCGGCGAGCAGATCTTCCCCGGCTGGATACGCGGCAGCGAAACTGGCTGGGGCGCCTATTTCGTCGGCAGACCGGAACCCGCGCGCCTCGATTTCTGGCGTTACTGGATCTTCGGCGATCCCGCATGGGACCCGCGCACCTTCGACTTCGACCGCGATGCCGAGTTCGCCGAATCCACGCTGCCGCAGGTGAACGCGAACGATCCGGATCTCACGCCGTTCAGGAAGCGCGGCGGCAAACTGATCTCGTATCAGGGCTGGGCCGATCCCGTCGTCCCGCCCGAAGACACCATCCGTTATTACGAAGCGGTCGCGCGCGCCACCGGAAACACCGGCAGCTTCTACCGCCTCTTCCTCGCGCCGGGCATGGCCCACTGCGGCGGCGGCGAAGGCCCGAACGCCCTCGACGCCCTCAGCGCGCTCGATGCCTGGGTCTCGAAAGACAATCCGCCCGATAGAATCGTCGCATCACATTCCTCGAATGGCCACATCGACCGCACCCGCCCGCTCTGCCCGTATCCGCAAATTGCGAAATGGAACGGCAAAGGCAGCATCGACGACGCCGCGTCCTTTTCATGCGTGAACCCGCGATGAGCCGCCTGGCCATTGCCGTCCTTGCAATCGCAATCTCACCGCAAGTCCACGCCCGCGTCCTCCACGCCACGCTCGATCAGGCGGTCGGTTCCGGATATTACACGAAGATGATCGGTCACTTCACCGGCGAACTCGATCCAGCCGACCCGATGAACCGCATCATCAACGACATCGCTCTCGCACCGCGCAACGCCAGCGGCCGCATCGAATACACTGCGACCTTCACTCTCATCACGCCGTTCGACAAAACGAAGGCCAACGGCATTCTCCTTTACGAAGTGCCGAATCGCGGCAACTCGCCGCTGAATGCTCCGCAGTTTGGCGCGGTTTCCGGCAACTCATACCTGAGCAGCGGCTGGCAGGGAGATCTCACGCCGCGGCCTCGTCTGGAGACCATTGATGTTCCGGTCGCAAAAAATCCGGACGGCTCCTCCATCACCGGCCCGGTGATCGCGCGTCTCAGCAATCAGCCGGAACACGCGACCACCGCATCTCTCAGCGCCGGTTTCGCGGGCCTGCATTACCAATGGCCCGTCACGCTCGACACCCGCAAAGCCCTGCTCACGAAACAGGCTGCCGACGATGGCGAGCAAATCCCCGTCGCGCCCGCCGACTGGGCCTTCGCCGATTGCTCGAAAAAGCCGTTCCCCGGCACACCCGATCAGACAAAAATCTGCCTCCGCAACGGCTTCGAATCGAACCTTCTTTATCAGGTTGTCTTCACAGCCAAAGACCCGCTCGTCCTCGGTATCGGCTTTGCAGCCACTCGCGATATCGTCTCCTTCTTCCGCCACTCACCCAATCCCGCCGGCATCACCTTCACGCACGCCATCGCGTTCGGCACATCGCAGTCCGGCAATTTCCTCAAATCGTTTCTGAATCTCGGCTTCAACGAAGACGAATCGCATCGCATCGTCTTCGACGGCATGAACCCGAACATCGCGGGCCGCCAGACGCCGATGAATTTTCGCTTCGCCATTCCCGGCGGCGCGGCGGGTCTCTACGAACCCGGCAGCGAAGGCGTGCTCTGGTGGAGCGATTACCGCGACGACGCCCGCCACCGCGCGGCTCTCGCTGATGTTTCTGCCGGCCTGCTCGATCGCTGCCGTGCTTCGAACACCTGCCCGAAAATCATCGAGACCTTCGGCGCAACCGAGCTCTGGGAACTGCGCATGTCCCCCGGCCTGGTCGGAACAAAGGCCCACACGGACATCCCGCTTCCTGCAAACGTCCGCCGCTATTACTTTCCCGGCGTCACGCATGGCGGCGGCCGCGGCGGATTTCAGGTCATCGAACCGGGCGCGCACGGCCGCATCTGCGATCTTCCCGATAATCCAAACCCGAGTTCGGACACGATGCGCGCTCTTCGCCAGGCGCTCATCGATTGGGTGGTGAAGGGCCTCGAACCTCCCGCCAGCAGCTATCCCACCCTCGCCGACGGCGATCTGGTTCATCCCACGCGCGCCGCCATGGGCTTCCCCTCCATCCCCGGCGAGCCGCTCCCGGACAACATGCTGAATACGTTCCTCGATTACGATTTCGGCCCGGATTTCCAATACAACGACCTTTCGGGCGCCATCACCATCCAGCCGCCCATCGTCCGCGGCACAATCCCGCAACTCGTGCCGCGAACCGATGCCGATGGCAACGAGACCAGCGGTGTCGCCTCCGTTCTGCATCAGGCGCCGCTCGGAACTTATCTCGGCTGGAACGTCACCTCATCCGGATATCTGAAAGGCCGCGCCTGCGGCTTCTCCGGCGGCTACATTCCGTTCGCCCGAACCAAAGCCGAGCGCTTGGCTTCCGGTGATCCGCGCCCTTCGCTCGAAGAACGCT